>NZ_BAAAXZ010000037.1:0-46653 GCF_039535865.1 Streptomyces thioluteus | reverse complement strand
CGCGGCCCCGGTGGGCTTGCCGTTCTCGGGCTTCCGGCCGTCCGGCTGCGGTGCGTCCGGCTTCTGGCTCTCGCGCTGCCGCCGTTCGGCCTTCTGCTGCTCGTCCTTCTTCTTGCAGGCGCTGGCCAGCGTGCCGAGGTCCTTGACCTTCTGCACCGCCTGGTCCCGGCTGCCGACCGCGATCGTGTCCTCGACCCGGCCCCGCTGGTCCACGGGGAGGTACTTGAGTTCGATCTCGGGGTGGTCCTGGTACAGCCTGCTGAGGCTGATCCAGGCGAGGTCCTGGTTGATGCCCTGGTAGAGGGCGACGTGGGAGTTGTCCTTGGCACCCACGTAGTACTGCGTCTGCGTCCACTCGTAGCCGCCGTAGAGGCCGCCTCCGACGACGCCGAGCACCACGGCGATGATCAGCGACCGCTTGACCCAGCCACCGCGGCGGGGCGGCCGGGCCGGCTCGATGCCGTCCTCGTCGTAGTCGTCGTGGAACGCGCCGAACGCGCCGTCCGGGGCGTCGCCCACGGCCGGGCCGCTGCCGGGCGGGCCGAAGCCGCCGGACGGGCCCGGGGCGGGCGGGGTGCGGCCCAGCTCGGACGCGCGTCCGGCCGGGGTCTGCATGGCGCCCAGGTGGCCGAGGGGGAACTGGTTCTCGGCGACCGCGCCGACGACCACGGGGGTGTCGCTGAACTGCTGGGCCGCGAGGGTGTCCCCGCCGTCCACGTCCAGCACGTCCGCGACGATCACGGTGACGTTGTCCGGGCCGCCGCCGCGCAGGGCGAGCTCGATCAGCTCCTGGACCGTCTCCTGCGGGCCCTGGTAGCTGGCCAGCCGCTCCTCGATGGTCTCGTGGCTGACGACCCCGGAGAGGCCGTCGGAGCAGATCAGATAGCGGTCGCCGGGCCGCACCTCGCGGATCGAGAGGTCGGGCTCGACGTGGTCGCCGCTGCCCAGCGCACGCATCAGCAGCGAGCGCTGCGGGTGCGTGGTGGCCTCCTCCTCGGTGATCCGGCCCTCGTCGACGAGCCGCTGGACCCAGGTGTGGTCCTGGGTGATCTGGGTGAGGACGCCGTCGCGCAGCAGGTACGCGCGGGAGTCGCCGACGTGCACCAGGCCGAGCCGCTGACCCGTCCACAGCAGGGCGGTGAGCGTGGTGCCCATGCCCTCCAGCTGCGGGTCCTCCTCGACCATCGAGCGCAGCTGCTCGTTGGCGCGGTGGACGGCGGTGCCGAGGGAGGTGAGGAGGTCGGACCCCGGGACGTCGTCGTCCAGGCTCACCAGGGTGGAGATCACCTCGGAACTGGCCACCTCGCCCGCGGCCTGGCCGCCCATGCCGTCGGCGATGGCGAGCAGCCGGGGACCGGCGTAACCGGAGTCCTCGTTGCCTTCCCGGATCATGCCCTTGTGGGATCCGGCGGCGAAACGCAGCGACAGACTCATGCGCACCTCGCCAGTCGGCTCCGGGTACAGCCCCTTGCCCACCTCGATGCCCACCCTCCGGTCGTCATGGTCCTACTACTTCCGCAGCTCGATGACGGTCTTGCCGATGCGGATCGGCGCGCCGAGCGGGATCGGGGTCGGGGTGGTCAGCCGGGTCCGGTCGAGATAGGTGCCGTTGGTCGAGCTGAGGTCCTCGACGATCCAGCGTCCGTCGCGGTCCGGGTAGATCCTGGCATGCCGGCTGGAGGCGTAGTCGTCATCCAGCACGATCGTCGAGTCGTGGGCCCGGCCGAGGGTGATGGTCTGGCCCTGCAGGGCCACGGTGGTGCCGGTGAGGGTGCCCTCCGAGATCACCAGCTTGGTGGGGGCGCCGCGGCGGCCGCGGCTCTCGGCCCGGCCGGCTCCGCGCCGGCCGCCGGACTGCTGGCGCTGCGGCGGCGGCGTGGTCTGCTGGGCCGCCCGCTGTGCGGGACGGGTGTCGCCGCCGCGGCGCGAGCCGCGCGCGGTCACCCGGGTGCCGAACAGGTCGCTGCGGATGACCTGGACGGCCACGATGACGAACAGCCACAGTACGGCGAGGAAACCCAACCGCATGACCGTGAGGGTCAGCTCTGACATTGCCCCCGCTTCACCCTTCGGCTTGCCGGTAAACGATGGTGGTGCTGCCCACGACGATGCGTGAGCCGTCGCGGAGCGTAGCGCGCGTGGTGTGCTGCCCGTCCACGACGATGCCGTTGGTGGACCCCAGGTCCTGGACGGTCGCGGGGGTGCCGACGCGGATCTCGCAGTGCCGGCGGGAGACGCCGGGGTCGTCGATCCGGACGTCCGCCTCGGTGCTGCGGCCCAGCACCAGGGTGGCCCGGGAGATCTGGTGGCGGGTGCCGTTGATCTCGATCCAGCGGCGCATGCGCTCTCCCGCGCCGGCACCCGGCCCGCCCGCGCGGGGCTGGGGACGGGCCGCACCGGGCGGCGGGGACGAGGGCATGGGCGGGGCGCCGGCCGGCCGCTCCGGGTAGCCGCCGCCCTGGGGGGCGGGGGAAGCGCCGCGGGGGGCGCCCGCGCCGTACGTCGGCTGGTGGGCCGCCTGCCCCTGGTATCCCTGCGGTTCCTGGGACTCACTGGACGCCAGGGTGCGGCTGCGCACCCGGTACAGCCCGGTGTCGAGGTCGTCCGCCTTCTCCAGGTGGACCTTGATGGTCCCCATGAAGGTGTACCGCTGCTGCTTGGCGTAGTCGCGGACCATGCCGGCCAGTTCGTCGCCGAGCTGGCCGGAGTACGGGCTGAGCCGCTCGAAGTCCGGGGCGCTCAGCTCCACGATGAAGTCGTTGGGAACGACCGTGCGGTCACGGTTCCAGATGGTGGCGTTGTTGTCGCACTCGCGCTGGAGTGCGCCGGCGATCTCGACGGGCTGCACCTCGGACTTGAACACCTTGGCAAAGGTGCCGTTCACGAGACCTTCGAGTCGCTGCTCGAAGCGCTTCAGTACTCCCACGGGGCACCTCCTTCCCTCGGTGACGCCTGTGATGCTCGGTGCCGTTCCTGATACTGCTTACTGATCGTATCCACGCGCCGGGAAAACGGCTGGTTCCCCTTCGGCGCCAGGAGTGATGAGTGTCGCCTACGCACTGCCTCCGCGCTCCCTCACCGCTCCTCACCCGGATCGTAGAGCTGCCGGAGAGCCAGTGTCCCGCAACCGGCGGCGTCCCCGCGGGTGCCCGGGGGGCCTCCCCGGGGCCCCCGGTAGATCACGGGTGTGAAGGGACCCTCCGGGGCGTGCTAATGTTCTGCATGTCGGAAGGCGGGCGCACCGCGAACCGGACGGAAGTCCGGAGAGGGAGCGCAAGCCGGAAGGCACACCCAATGCGCGGGTGGCGGAATAGGCAGACGCGCTGGATTCAGGTTCCAGTGCCCGCAAGGGCGTGGGGGTTCAACTCCCCCCTCGCGCACCATGAGGAACAGGCCTCGTCGTGAAAACGACGGGGCCTGTTTCGTTGTGTTCGGACACCGTTCGGTGTGCCTTATCTCTCAGCCCCTCCTCCCGCCCGCGGGCCCGGCCCGCGACCCCGGTCAATCCCGGGCTGATCCCGATGCGTTGTAGCGCAGCAGGTAGGACGCGAAGCGGGCCAGGTCGTCCTCGTTCCAGTCGGCGAGGCGCTCCTCGAAGGCCGTCCGGCGGCTGGCCGCGACCTGGTCCAGGACCGCGGTGCCGAGGTCGGTGAGGTGCAGCACCTGGACCCGCTGGTCCTGCGGGTCGGTGCGGCGTTCGACGAAGCCGAGTTGCTCCAGGGCCGCGATCTGCCGGCTCACCGTGGACTTGTCGAGCAGGTAGTGCGCCGCGAGGTCGGTGGCGCGGCACCCCCGCTGGTCCTGGAGGTGGGCGAGGAGGGTGTACGAGACGAGCGACAGCTCGGGGTGGAGCTGCGCGGCGGCGGCTCGGGCCCGGCGGGCGAAGGCCGTCAGTTCGCGCTGGATGGTGTCCAGGGAGTCGGCTCGGTGCGGCACGAGGGTTCCTTCCGTCGCTTTGGTTGTATAGTACAACTGGATAGAGAGTTGTATAAGCCAACCAACCTTGGAGAGGGGTGCCCATGAGGCCCGCGACGCGCAGCGCGCTCCGGCACGTGCTGACCCACCTGCTCACCCCGCTGCTGATGTGCGTCGGAATGGGGCTCGCCTACCTCGGTGCCTTCGCGCAGCCCACGCCGCACGAGCTGCCGGTGGCGGTCGTCGGCTCCGGCCCGCGTGCCGAGCACCTGGCGGCGGCGATCGGTGAGAAGGCGGGCGACAAGCTGTCCGTCCGCACCGTGGCCGACCGGGGCGCGGCCGTGCGGGCGCTGGAGCACCGGGAGGTCTTCGGGGCGTACGTCCCGGACCGGCGCGCGCCCGAGCTGCTGGTCGCCACGGCGGGGTCGGACACCACGGCCTCGGCCGTGCAGAAGGTCTTCACCCCGGTCGCCGCGCGCCAGGGCGCCCCGCTGAAGGTGACCGACGTCGTCCCGCCCGCCGGGCACGACCCCACCGGACAGGGCATCTTCTTCCTGCTCGTCGCGCTGAGCATCGGCTCGTACGCCTCGGTCGCGGTGCTCGGCGGAGCCGGCGGCGTGCTGCCGCTGAAGATACGGGCGGCGCTGGCGGCCGCCGTCTCGCTGGTGGTGAGCGTGATCGGGACCGTGCTGGCCGGGCCCGTCTTCCAGCTGGTCGAGCACGACCTGTGGGGGACCTGGGGGCTGGCGTGGATCTACTCGGCGGGCGTGCTGTTCGTCGGGACCGGGCTGCACACCTTCCTCAAGCGGTGGACGACCCTGGGCGTGATGGTGCTGTTCGTCATGCTGAACTTCACCAGCTCCGGCGGTGTCTTCCGGCCCGAGCTCCAGAACGGCTTCTTCAGGGGGCTGCACGGTTTCTGGAACGGCGCCGGCTTCGTGGAGGGCACGCGCAGCCTCGTGTACTTCGACGGCCACGGGCTCGGCGGGTACGTGGGCACGCTGGTGGCGTGGCTCGCGGTCGGCCTGGTGGTGCTGGGTGCCGCGTGGGCCGTGGAGCGGCGGGGGCGCGTGCAGTCCGCCCGGGCCGCCGAGGCGGAGGAGGAGATGGAGGAGGCGGTCGGCGTCTGAGGCGGTACTCGGGCGATGCGTCGCGGCGGAGCTCGTACGCTGGGCGGGTGACGAATCCGGAGACCGAAGTTCCGTCGGAGCCCGGCACCGACCGGCTGGCACAGGCCGTGCGGACGGCCGAGCAGGCGCTGATCGAGTTCGAGATCGCCGTGGAGACCTTCCGGGTGGAGGTGGAGAACTTCTCCCGCCTGCACCACCAGCGGCTCGGGCCCCTGTACGCGCGGCTGGAGGAGCTGGACGCGCTGATCGCCGAGGCCGTCGCGGCGCGCTCGGGCGACCCGGAGGACCTGCGGCGGGCCCGGGAGGCGCGGGCGCTGGTCCAGCCGATGCCCGGGGTGGAGGAGCTCTTCGGGGGCTGGCTGGATTCGGAGGGGCTGCCGCCCGAGGCGTCGGCGATGCTCACCGGGCAGCGGGTCCGCCCGCCGCAGCGGGTGCGGCCCAGCGACGGGGCCCGCAAGGCGTACCGCGAACTGGTCCGCCGCGCCCACCCCGACCTGGCGCCCGACGAGGGCGACCGACGGCGGCGCGAGTCCTTCATGGTGCGGGTCAACGCGGCGTACGCGGCGGGGGACGAGGCGCTCCTGGGGGAGCTGGCCGAGGAATGGGCCGCGGGGCCCGTCCCCGCCCAGCGGCGGCCGAGCCCCGCCGAGGAGCTCTACGCGCGGCTGGAGTGGCTGGCCCGGCGCAAGGAGATGCTCTCCGCCGTGGCCGCGGAACTGGAGGCGTCCGCGATCGGCTCGATGATCAAGATGGCGCCGGACGACCCGGACGGGCTGCTGGAGGAGGTCGCGGGCGGGCTGCTGACGCAGATCGCCGAGCGCGAGGCCCGGCTGGCGGGGATGACCGACCAGCGGTTCGGGTAGCGTCGGGCGCATGACTTTCGGATCCAGTGTGCCCACGGTCAATGTCGGCGATCTCTCGGCGGGTGACCTCCTGCTCGACGTGCGCGAGAACGACGAGTGGGAGGCGGGGCATGCGGAGGATGCGCTGCATGTTCCGATGAGCGACTTCGCGGTGCGGTACGGGGAGTTGTCGGACGTGATCGACGACGGGCGGCGGGTGAATGTGATCTGCCGGTCCGGCGGGCGGTCGGCGCAGGTCACCGCGTATCTGCTGCAGCAGGGTCTGGACGCGGCGAATGTGGCCGGCGGGATGGAGGCGTGGGCCGCGGCGGGGCGGCCGGTTGTCGCGGCCGGGGGTGCGGCGGGGGCTGTGATCTAGGGGGAGTTTGCCCCTGGCCCGCCCTTTCGTCGTTTCCCGGGGAGACCCCGGACCCCGTTCGCCCTTCGGGCGAAGTCCTCAAGCGCCGGACGGGCTGAATTGCGGGCTGAGTCAGCGGTCGAAGTCCAGTTCCACCTGCTCCGTCGTCGGGTGGGACTGGCACGCCAGCACGTATCCGGACTCCAACTCCTCTTCCTCCAGTGCGAAGTTGCGGTCCATCCGGACCTCGCCGGAGACGAGGAAGGCCCGGCACGTCCCGCAGACGCCGCCCTTGCACGCGTACGGCGCGTCCGGGCGGTTGCGGAGGACCGCCTCCAGCAGGGACTCCCCGTCCTGGACGGGCCATGTGCCGCCGCGACCGTGGAGGGTCGCGGAGACCGTGCTGTGCGCGGGGGCCTTGGGGGGCGGGGTGCGCGGCGCCGCCGAGTCCTCGACGTGGAAGATCTCCTCGTGGATCCGCGCCCGGGCCACGCCCAGGCCGCGCAGGGCCCGTTCGGCGCCCATGACCAGCCCGTGCGGGCCGCAGAGGAACCAGCCGTCCACCGCGTCCACCGGGAGCAGCGCCGGCAGCAGGCCGGTCAGCCGCTCCTCGTCGAGGCGGCCGGACGCCGGGCCCGCCTGCTGCTCCTCGCGGGAGAGGGTCTGGACGACCTGGAGGCGTTCCGGATAGCGGTCCTTGAGGTCGGCGACCTCCTCCAGGAACATCGTGGACGCCGTCGTGCGGTCGCTGCGCAGCAGGGTGAACCGGGCCGTCGGCTCGCGGGCGAGCAGGGTGGCGGCGATGCACAGGACGGGGGTGATGCCGCTGCCGCCGACGATCGCCGCGAAGTGCCCGGGCCGGGGCTCCAGGACGAAGCGGCCGGCCGGCGTCATCACGTCCAGCACGTCGCCCACGGCCAGTTCCTTGAAGGCGTAGGTCGAGAACGCGCCGCCGTCCACCAGCCGGACGCCCACGCGCAGCGTCCGCGGCCCCCCGTCGCCGGGCGTCGGCGCCGTGCCGCAGACGGAGTAGGTGCGGCGCACCTCGGTGCCCTCGGCCCGGCGGCGCAGCGTCAGGTGCTGGCCGGGTGCGTGGCGGAACTCCTCGCGCAGTTCCTCGGGCACCTCGAAGGAGAGGGCGACGGAGTCGTCGGTGAGCGGGTCGACGGCCGCGATCCGCAGGGGGTGGAAGATGCCGTGGCGGGCCGCTGCCATCACAACTCCTTGAAGTGGTCGAAGGGTTCGCGGCACGCCTCGCAGCGTCGCAGGGCCTTGCAGGCGGTGGAGGAGAAGCGGCTGAGCAGTGTGGTGTCGGGGGAGCCGCAGTGCGGGCAGCGCACCGGCTCCGCGGCGAGTCGGGTGGGGCCCAGCTCCAGGGCGACCGGTCCGCCGGCCAGGGGGCCGGGCCGGGGCGGCGCGATGCCCGACGCGGCCAGCTTGCGGCGGCCTTCGGCCGTGATGTCGTCCGTGGACCAGGCGGGGGAGAGCACGGTGTGCACGGACACCTCGGCCTGTCCGTGCTCGTGCAGGACGCGCTCGATGTCGGCGGACATGGCCTCGACGGCCGGGCAGCCGGTGTAGGTGGGGGTGAGCTCCACCTCGACCCGGCCGGGGCCGGTGACGCGCAGGCCGCGCAGCACCCCGAGCTCGGCCAGGGTGATCATGGGCAGCTCCGGGTCGGGGACCGCTCCGGCCAGTGCGCGGAGGCGTTCCTCCAGGGGCGTCGGGGCCGTCACCATGTCGCCCCCGGGTGGCTGCGGTGCAGGTGCTGCATCTCGGCGAGCAGGCGGCCGAAGGGCTCGGTGTGGACGCCCTGGCGGCCGGCCCCCGCCGCCCAGGCCACCGACTGCGGTCCGGTGGGCGTTTCCAGGGTCGCCCGCTCCAGCACGTCCGTGACCAGGGTCGTCCATGTGTCGTGCAGGGCGGGCCAGTTGACCTCCGGGAGGCCCTCCACCGGCTGGAACAGCTCGCCCGTGTAGCGCCAGAGGCCGTCCACGGCGCGCTGCATCCGCCCGTGGCTCTCCGCCGTGCCGTCGCCGAGCCGCAGGGTCCACTGCTCCGCGTGGTCGCGGTGGTAGGCGGTCTCCTTGACGGCCTTGGCGGCCAGGGGGGAGAACGGGCCGTCGCCGCCCGCGAGTTGGCCGTACAGCAGGTGCTGGTAGGTGGAGAAGCAGAGCTGGCGGGCGATGGTGGTGGCGAAGTCGCCGTTGGGCTGCTCGACGAGCTGGACGTTGCGGAAGGCGCGTTCCTCGCGGAGGTAGGCCAGCTCGTCCTCGTCGCCCGTGAGGGAGAGCAGGGTGCGGGCCTGGCCGAGCAGGTCGAGCGCGATGTTGGCGAGCGCGACCTCCTCCTCCAGGACCGGCGCCCGGCCGGCCCACTCCCCCAGCCGGTGCGAGAGGACCAGGGCGTCGTCACCGAGGGCGAGGGCGGCCGCGGGCGGTACGGCGTTCACGGGCGGTACGGGAGTCACAGGTGCCGCACCCCTTCGGGGATCTCGTAGAAGGTGGGGTGGCGGTACGCCTTGTCGGCGGCGGGCTCGAAGAACGGGTCCTTCTCGTCCGGCGACGAGGCGGTGATCGACGCCGAGGGGACGACCCAGATCGAGACGCCCTCGGAGCGCCGGGTGTACAGATCGCGCGCGTTGCGCAGGGCCAGCTGGGCGTCCGGGGCGTGGAGGCTGCCGGCGTGGGTGTGCGCGAGGCCGCGCCTGCTGCGCACGAACACCTCCCACAGGGGCCAGTCGGTGCCGGTCATGCGCTCGCCTCCGGGTGCTCGGTGGTGCCCTGCTCCGGGCTGTGCTTCGCCGCGTGGGCCAGGGCCGCCTCGCGGACCCAGGCGCCGTCCTCGTGGGCCTTCCGGCGCCGGTCGAGCCGCTGGTCGTTGCACGGGCCGTTGCCGCGGAGGACCTGCTGGAACTCGTCCCAGTCGATCGGGCCGAAGTCGTGGTGGCCGCGCTCCTCGTTCCACCGGAGGGCGGGGTCCGGGAGGGTCAGGCCGAGGGACTCGGCCTGCGGGACGCAGATGTCGACGAAGCGCTGGCGCAGCTCGTCGTTGGAGTGGCGCTTGATCTTCCAGGCCATCGACTGCGCGGAGTGCGCGGACTCGTCGTCCGGCGGGCCGAACATCATCAGGGACGGCCACCACCAGCGGTCCACGGCGTCCTGGGCCATCGCGTGCTGGGCCTCGGTGCCGCGGCTGAGGGCGAGCAGCAGCTCGTAGCCCTGGCGCTGGTGGAAGGACTCCTCCTTGCAGACGCGGACCATGGCCCGCGCGTACGGCCCGTAGGAACAGCGGCACAGCGGGACCTGGTTGGTGATCGCCGCGCCGTCCACGAGCCAGCCGATGGCGCCGACGTCCGCCCAGGTCAGGGTGGGGTAGTTGAAGATGGAGGAGTATTTCTGGCGGCCGGAGTGGAGCTTGTCGAGGAGCTCGTCGCGGCTGGTGCCGAGGGTCTCGGCGGCGCTGTAGAGGTAGAGGCCGTGGCCGGCCTCGTCCTGCACCTTGGCCATGAGGATGGCCTTGCGCCGCAGCGAGGGGGCCCTGGTGATCCAGTTGGCCTCGGGCTGCATGCCGATGATCTCGGAGTGTGCGTGCTGTGCCATCTGCCGCACCAGGGTGGCCCGGTAGGCGTCCGGCATCCAGTCGCGGGGCTCGATGCGCTCGTCCGCGGCGACCGCCGCGTCGAACGCGGCTTCCAGGGCGGACGTATCCATCGTCTCCACCGACTCCGGTGCTGCCGTCGTCATTGCCGAGCCCCCTCGTGCCGTACCGATGCCATACCGACCGACCGATCGTTCGGTTCAATGGTGAGGCGGCCCCGGGGAGGTGTCAAGCCTGTGGATAACGGCCTGTGGACGACGCCGCGGGCACGATCGGGTCTTATGGCCGCTGCGCCGCCGGGGCCCGCCTCGGTACCGTTCGGTGCGACCGTCGCGGTCCGCGGAGGCGCTCCGCGCGACGCGGCGGCACTCGGACGACGGCAGTGGAATCGGGGCGTGGATGGAAACGGACGACGGACACGAGCGGGAAGCGGGGGCGGCCCCGCCCACCGGGCTGTCCCGGCCCGCGCGCCGGCTCGTCGCGCTGGGCGCCGTGGCCGTCGCCCTGGCCGCCACGGCGCATCTGGTGATCATGTTCTTGCATGTGGCGCCGCCGAATACGGTCAGCAAGCAGCATGCGGCGACCATAGGTGACTATGTGCTGCCCGAGTTCGAGCAGAACTGGAAGTTCTTCGCCCCCAATCCGCTTCAGCAGAACATCGCCGTCCAGGTGCGCGCCCAGGTCACCGACCCGGACGGCAACGTCAGGATCACGCCCTGGACCGATCTCTCCGCCCGGGACGGTGCCGCCATCCTCCACAACCCCCTCCCCAGTCACACGCAGCAGAACCAACTGCGCCGCGCCTGGGACTTCTACGGCAGCACGCACGACGACCGGGGCCAGGCCACGGGCATGCGCGGCGACCTCTCCGAGGAGTACCTGCGGCGGTTCGCGGTCTCCCGGCTCAACCTCGACCGCGAGGGGACCCGGCTCCACCGCGTCCAGCTGCGGTCCGTGACCACGAACGTCGCCCCGCCGCCGTGGGCCGCGGGGCAGCCCGCCGCGAAGCCGGTCTACCGCGAGCTGGACTGGTGGCGGGTCACCCCGTCCGACCTGGGTGTGGTGAGGTCCTGGTGAGTGCCGTCACCTGGCGCAGGACCTGCGCCGACGCCTTCGCCCGGGTCACCGGGTCCTCCCTCGGCCCGTACCAGACGGCCACGATCCGCATCGGCCTCTCCTTCACCTGGCTGTTCTTCCTGGTGCGCGAGTGGTTCAACAGCCAGGAGCTGTACGGGCCGGACGCGCCGTGGAGCTGGGAGCTGGCCCGTCGGCTGATCGCCGACAACCACGCGTTCACCGTGCTCATGTGGTCCGGCTCGGACTGGTGGTTCAAGCTCGTCTACCTCTTCGCGATGGCCACGGCCCTGCTGTTCATGCTCGGCTGGCGGACCCGGACCATGTCCGTGCTCTACATGATCGGCGTGCTGTCGCTGCAGAACCGCAGCGTGTTCGTGGGCGACGGCGGGGACAACGTCCTCCATCTCATGGCGATCTACACGGTGTTCACGCGGTGCGGTCAGGTGTGGTCGCTGGACGCGCGGAGGGTGGTCAGGAAGGGGCGGGGTGCGGAGGATCCGCGCCGGGATATGGGCGGGATCGTGCTCTGGGCCGTCTGCGGCGTCGGGCTCGCCGCCGCGACGGTGTTCGCCGACCCCGCGCTGACGTGGACGGACCACGGGCCCGTTCCCGGCATCGGCTGGGCAACGGCGCTCTGGGCGGTGTGGCTGCTCCACGGTGTGTGGTGGCTGGTGCGGCTGCGGGAGGACCTCGCGGGCGGCGAGGTGCGGACGGTCATGGCCGCGTTCGGTCATCTCCTGCACAATGCCGCCCTGTTGGTGATCATGGGCGAGGTCTGCCTGATCTACGGTGCGGCCGGCTGGTACAAGATCCAGGGCTCGCTCTGGCAGGACGGCACCGCGCTCTACTACCCCCTGCACCTCGACTACTTCTCGCCCTGGCCCGGGCTCTCCCACGCGTTCGCGGCCAGCGGGATCATCGTGCTGCTGCTCAGCTACGGCACGGTGGCCGTGCAGGCGGCGTTCCCCTTCACGCTGCTCAACCGCAGGGTGAAGAACGTCCTGTTGGTGCTGATGATGGTCGAGCACGTGGGCATCGCGGTGCTGTTGGGGCTGCCGTTCTTCTCGCTCGTGATGATCTTCGCGGACGCGGTGTTCCTGCCGACGTCCTGGCTGCGGCGGGCGGGGGACGTCGTCGCGGGGCGGGCGCGGTGGGTGGCCGGGCGGGTGCGGGTGCCCGCGCAGCGGGGCGGTGGGGCCGTGGCCGCGGAGGAGTCGGAGCGCCGGCGGGTGCGAGCCGGGTGAGTGCCCCGGCTTCCTGCCCAGGCCCGGCTTTCTGCCCAGGTCAGGGCCTTAGGGTGGGGGTATGACCGAGGACGCGACCGGTATCGCCGTGCGGCAGTGGGGCGAGCTGGCCCCGTCGGCCGTGCTGCTCGACGGATTCCATGCGCTCAAGCACGCGCTGCGGTTCGGGGCCGAGGTGGGCCCCGTCGTCACCAGTGACCGGGACGGGGTGCTGGCGCTGGCCGAGCGGCTGGCCCCGGACGTCTCGCCCGCGCTCGCCGCGCTGATGGTGGAGGTGGACCGGGCGGTCCTGCGCTCGTTGGTGCCCCGGGGGCACACGACGGAGGTCGCGGGGCTCGCGGTGCGGCCCGCGCGCGGCGCGAACCTGGCCGCCCTGGCGGCACGGCCCCGGCGCGCGCCGGTCGTCGTCCTCGACAATCCGCGGAACCTGGGGAACGTGGGGGCCGTGGTGCGGCTGGCCGCGGGCTTCGGGGTGACGGGGGTGGTCACCACCGGGGATCTCGATCCGTGGCATCAGAACGCCGTGCGGGCGGGGGCGGGGCTGCACTTCGCGACGGCGGTGGAGCGGGTGCGGTCGGAGGATCTGCCGGAGGGGCCGGTGTTCGCGTTGGACGCGGACGGGGACGACATCCGGTCGGTGCCTTTTCCCGACGACTCGGTGTTGGTGTTCGGGTCCGAACGGCATGGGGTGTCGGAGGAGTTGCGGGGGCGGGCGGATCGGGTGGTTTCGCTGCCGATGCGGAGTGGGGTGTCGAGTTATAACCTCGCCACGAGTGTGGGGATGGCGTTGTTCCACTGGGGTGGGTTGGGGGGTGGGGCGGCGTAGGGGGTGTTGCCCCGGTCCCGCCCTTTCACCATTTCTTCCGGGGCAAGCCCCGGGCCCGTAACGCGGCTTCGCCGCGTTGACCGGGGGCTCTGCCCCTGGACCCCCGAAGCGCCCTGCGGGCTCCCCCAGAGGTACCCCCCCAGTCCTCAAGCGCCGGGCAGGCTCATCGGTGCCCGCCCAGTTTCTCCCGGGGGCTCCGTCCCCTGGACCCCTGACTGGGGCTTCGCCCCTGGCCCCGCGCCGCATTCCGGCCCGGGCGCGCAATCAGCCCGTCCGGCGTTTGAGGACAACCGCGCGGAGCGCGGTTTCAGGGGTGCAGGGGGCGGAGCCCCCGCGGCGGCGGCCGGGTGCGGCCCGCGCCCGCCGCCCCGCGGGGTGGCGCAGGGGCGCGGCCCCTGTGGAAATGGGGAAAGGGCGGGGCGGGGAGGGGAGGAAAACCCCCGCCCCGGGATCCGCCCGCCGGCTCACGACTCCCGGCGTACCTCCACCACCCTGAACCGCCCCGCCACGAACGCCCCGTCGCACAGCGCCGCGTTCGCCGCCGGGTTGCCGCCCGTCCCGTGGTAGTCGGAGAACGCCGCCGTCTGGTTGACGTAGACGCCGCCGGTGAGGTTCAGGGAGAGCTGGGCGGACTCCTCCAGGCAGGCCTGTTCGATCAGTTGCTCCGCCTCGGCCGAGGTCGTGTACGCGCCGACCGTCATCGCGCCCTTCTCGCGGATCGTGCGGCGCAGCAGCTCCACCGCCTCCGCCGTGGAGTCCACGGCCACCGCGAAGGAGACCGGGCCGAAGCACTCGGAGAAGTACGCCGCCTCGGCGTCCGGCTTGGCGCCGTCGAGTTTGACGACGACCGGGGTGCGGACGGTCGCGTCCGGGAAGTCGGGGTTGGTCACCGTCCGTGAGGCGAGGGCGAGTTCGCCGATCCGGCCGGCCGCGTCGATGCGCTCCTTGACCTGGTCGTTGACGATCGCACCGAGGAGGGCGTTGGCGCGGGCGTCGTCGCCCAGCAACTGCTCGACCGCGGCCGCCAGATCGGCGACGACCTCGTCGTACGTCTTGTGGCCGGCGTCCGTCGCGATGCCGCCGCGCGGGATCAGCAGGTTCTGCGGGGTGGTGCACATCTGGCCGCTGTAGAGCGAGAGCGAGAAGGCCAGGTTGGAGAGCATGCCCCGGTAGTCGGCGGTGGAGTCGACGACGATCGTGTTGACGCCGGCCTTCTCCGTGTACACCTGCGCCTGGCGGGCGTTGGTCTCCAGCCAGTCGC
Organism: Streptomyces thioluteus; assembly: GCF_039535865.1. Taxonomy (NCBI): domain Bacteria; kingdom Bacillati; phylum Actinomycetota; class Actinomycetes; order Kitasatosporales; family Streptomycetaceae; genus Streptomyces; species Streptomyces thioluteus. The sequence continues at coordinate 32,400 of NZ_BAAAXZ010000037.1, read as the reverse complement.
CGAAGGCGGTGGAGCCGGTGTAGTCGATGATCCGGACGTCGGGGTGCACGGCGAGCGTCTTCGCGACGCCCTCGCCGTCCCGCTCGGCGGCGAGGGCCACGAGGTCGGCGGAGAACCCGGCCTCGGCCAGCACCTCGCGCGCGATGCGCACGGTCAGCGCGAGCGGCAGGACGGCGCGCGGGTGCGGCTTGACGAGGACGGCGTTGCCGGTGGCGAGGGAGGCGAACAGGCCGGGGTAGCCGTTCCAGGTGGGGAAGGTGTTGCAGCCGATGACGAGGGCGATGCCGCGCGGGGCCGCGGTGAACTCCTTGGCCAGCTTGAGGGGTTCGCGTTTGCCCTGCGGCTTGACCCACTCCGCCGTCCGCTCGGCCTCGGCCTGGGCGGCGTAGGCGTAGGCGACGGCCTCCAGCCCCCGGTCCTGCGCGTGCGGGCCGCCGGCCTGGAAGGCCATCATGAACGCCTGGCCGCTGGTGTGCATGACGGCGTGCGCCAACTCGTGCGTCCGGGCGTTGATCCGCTTCAGGATCTCCAGACAGACCAGCGCCCGCGTGCGCGGGCCGGCCTCGCGCCAGGGGCGCATCGCCGCGCGCATCGCGGGGAGCAGCACCGCGACGTCCGCGTGCGGGTACTCGATGCCCAGCCGGGGGCCGTAGGGGGAGATCTCGGAGCCCGTCCAGCCGTCCGTGCCGGGCTGGTCGAGCTCGAAGCGGCGCCCGCGCAGGGCCTCGAAGGCGGCCTGGCCCGCCGCCGCGTCCTGCGTGCCGTTCTCCCCGTAGGCCTTGGGGTGTTCGGGGTGCGGCGACCAGTAGGCGCGGGTGCGGATGGCGTCGAGGGCCGTGTCGAGCGTGGCGGCGTGGCTCTCGGTCAACTGGTCGGTGGTGAGTGCGGCAGTCACGGCTGACCAACTCCTCGTCGGGCGGAACTCGGATGCGGCTGGTGCTGATGCGGCTGTGCGATGGCGCCGGGCGCGCACGGCGGGGTGCCGTTGTCGTACCCGCCAGATACATTAACCGAACGATCGGTCGGGACAAGGGGGCCCGGGAGAATCCGCCCGTACCCCATCGGGGAGGATCACAGACATGACCGCAATCGAGCCGGAGCGCACCGTGTCCGTCGTCGGCGCGGGCGCGATGGGCCAGGGGATCGCCCAGGTCGCCCTCGTCGCGGGCCACCCCGTGCGGCTGTACGACGCGGTGCCGGGCCGGGCGGAGGAGGCCGCGGAGGCGGTTGTCGCGCGGCTGGACCGGCTGGTGGCCAAGGGGCGGATGCCCGCCGCCCGCAGGGACGCGGCGCGGGAGCGGCTGCGGCCCGTCGCGGAGCTCGCCGGCCTCGCCGGGTCGGCGCTGGTGATCGAGGCCGTCGTCGAGCGACTCGACGTCAAGCAGCGGCTGTTCAACGAGCTGGAGGCGGTCGTCGGTGACGGCTGCCTGCTCGCGACCAACACCTCGTCCCTGCCGGTGACGGCCGTCGCGGGCCCGCTGCGCCGCCCCGGCCGGCTCGTGGGGATGCACTTCTTCAACCCCGCCCCCCTGCTGCCGCTGGTGGAGGTCGTCAGCGGTCACGCCACCGACCCGGCCGCGGCCGACGTCGCGTACGCCACCGCGGCGGCCTGGGGCAAGACGCCCGTGCGCTGCGCCGACACCCCCGGGTTCGTCGTCAACCGGGTGGCCCGGCCCTTCTACGCCGAGGCCTTCCGGGTCCTGGAGGAGCGCGCCGCCGACCCGGCGACGGTCGACGCCGTGCTGCGCGGGAGCGGCGGCTTCGCGATGGGCCCCTTCGAGCTGACCGACCTCATCGGCCAGGACGTGAACGAGGCCGTCACCCGTTCGGTGTACGAGGCGTTCTTCCACAGCCCGAAGTTCACGCCGTCCCTCGCCCAGCGGCGCCTGGTCGAGGCGGGGCTGCTGGGCCGCAAGAGCGGGCGCGGCTGGTACGACCATGCGGAGGGCGCGGAGCGCCCCGAGCCGCGCACGGCCGCGTCGGAGAAGGCGCCCGGGTCCGTCGTCCTGCACGGCGAGCTGCCCCCGCCCGCGGCCGTCCTGCCGGAGCTGATCGAGGCGGCGGGCATCGGCGTCACCCGGGTCGAGCCCGACTACGGCGACTACGGACACCTCGTGCTGCCGGGCGGCGCCCGGCTGACGCTCACCGAGGGGTACGCGGCCGCCTCGGAAGCGGCGCAGCCGAACATCTACGTCGACCTCGCCCTGGACTACCGCCGCTGCGAGCGTGTGGCCCTCGCTGCCTCGCCGACCGCCTCCCCGGCCGATGTGCGGGCCGCTACCGGCCTGTTCCAGGCCCTCGGCAAGCGCGTCAGCGTCATCGACGACGTCCCCGGCATGATCGTCGCGCGGACCGTCGCCCTCCTCGTCGACCTCGCCGAGGACGCCGCCGGCCGCGGCGTGGCCTCGCGCGAGGACATCGACACCGCCATGCGCCTCGGCGTGAACTACCCGCGCGGGCCGCTGGGGTGGGGCCGGGAGCTCGACGTCGAATGGGTCCGCCGGTTCCTGCAGAACATGGAGTTCGAGTACCCCGGCGGCCGCTACGCCCCGTCCCAGCCGCTCCGCCGCCGTGCGGCCGTCAAGGAGAGCCTGCTTCAATCATGACCATGGCCAAGCGCGACACCTACACGCCAGAATCGCTGCTCGCGGTCGCCGTCGCGGTGTTCAACGAGCGGGGCTACGACGGCACGTCCATGGAGCACCTCTCCAAGGCGGCCGGGATCTCCAAGTCCTCGATCTACCACCACGTCAAGGGCAAGGAGGAGCTCCTCCGGCTGGCCATAAGCCGCGCCCTCGACGGGCTCTTCGCCGTGCTGGACGAGCCGGGCGCCACCGGCGGCCGCGCCGTGGACCGGCTGGAGTACGTCACCCGGCGCACCGTCGAGGTGCTCATCGCCGAACTGCCCCATGTGACGCTGCTGTTGCGCGTGCGGGGCAACACGGACACCGAGCGCTGGGCGATGGAGCGCCGCCGCGAGTTCGACCACCGCGTCGCGGCCCTGCTCAAGGAGGCCGCGGCCGACGGCGACCTGCGCCCCGACGTGGACGTCCGGCTGGCCACCCGGCTGCTCTTCGGCATGATCAACTCGGTGGTGGAGTGGTACCGGCCGCAGCGCCGCGGCGCGGCCACCGCCCAGGAGGTGGCGGACGCGGTGATCCTGACGGCGTTCGCGGGCCTGCGGGGTCGCTGAGCCGCTCGGGCGATCGAGCGCCGGGGCGCGGGCGCCGTCCGGCGGCGTGGCGCTGCGAGCCCACGGGAGGCTCCGGGCAGCCGTGCGAGGGCCGCGTGACGTTGCGCGAAGGCCGGAGTGCGTGCCGTACCGCCGCAGTCCGCAAGGCCGCTCGGGCGACCCGACGGCCGCACCCTCCCTGCCGTCCGGCCACCGGGCCGCCGGGGCGGGCGTCAGGCCGGGCCCTCCTTGATGTCCCGGTCCTCGAGGTCCTGCTCCTCGAAGACCAGCAGGGTCCGGGTGCTCAGCACCTCCTCGATGGCCTGGATGCGGGTCAGCACCAGTTCCCGCAGCGCCCGGTTGTCCTTGGTGTGCACCAGCAGCAGGACGTCGAAGTCCCCGCTGACCAGGGCGATATGGGCCGCCCCCGGCAGCGTGCGCAGCTTGTCGCGCACCGTGCGCCAGGAGTTCTGCACGATCTTCAGCGTGATGTAGGCCGACGCGCCCTGCCCCGCCCGCTCCTGGTCGATGCGGGCCCCGAAGCCGCGTATCACCCCGTCGTCGATCAGCCGGTTGACGCGCGCGTACGCGTTGGCGCGCGACACGTGGACGCGCTCGGCCACGGACCGTATCGAGGCCCGGCCGTCGGTCTGGAGCATGTGCAGGATCGAGCGGTCGATCTCGTCGAGCGGCCGTGCCGGTGCTCTGTGGTCCGAAGAGCTCGAATTGGCCATCTGTTCGTCCTGCATACCGCCATGCCTCCCCTTCATGGACGCGCTGTTCATATCTCAGGCTGTGGAAAACCGTTTGTCCACAGGCTGAGGCCGCCTGTAGCCAAAATGCCCCGGCGACCGAACAATCGGTAGGGAGAGCACAGGGTGCTTTCCGGTCATGCTCGTTCCCGAGGAGGTGCTCGTCATGACGGTCCTGGAGCAGCCCGGTTCGCACCGGCCGCCCCCGTCCCGGGCCTGGCGGCCCCGCACCGACCCCGTGCCGCTGCTGCCCGACGACGGGCCGTACCGGCTGCTGGGCACCCCCGCCGCCGACGCGCTCGACCCCGGGCTCCTGCGGCTGCTCTACGGGCACCTGGTGCGCGGCCGCCGCTACAACACCCAGGCCACCGCGCTGACCCGGCAGGGCCGGCTGGCGGTCTACCCCTCCTCCTCCGGCCAGGAGGCCTGCCAGGTCGCCGCCGCCCTGGCCCTGGAGGAGCGCGACTGGCTCTTCCCCAGCTACCGCGACACCCTCGCCGCGATCGCCCGCGGCCTCGACCCCGTCGAGGCCCTGACCCTGCTGCGCGGCGACTGGCACACCGGCTACGACCCCCGCGAGCACCGCGTGGCCCCCCTCTGCACCCCGCTGGCCACCCAACTCCCGCACGCCGTGGGCCTGGCGCACGCCGCCCGGCTCAAGGGGGGACGACGTCGTCGCGCTCGCCATGGTCGGCGACGGGGGCACCAGCGAGGGCGACTTCCACGAGGCGCTCAACTTCGCCGCCGTCTGGAAGGCCCCGGTCGTCTTCCTCGTGCAGAACAACGGCTTCGCCATCTCCGTACCGCTGGCCAAGCAGACCGCCGCGCCCTCCCTGGCGCACAAGGGCGTCGGCTACGGCATACCCGCCCGCCTGGTCGACGGCAACGACGCCCCCGCCGTCCACGAGGTCCTCACCGAGGCCGTGCGCCGCGCCCGGGCCGGCGGCGGTCCCACCCTCGTCGAGGCCCTGACCTACCGCGTCGAGGCCCACACCAACGCCGACGACGCCACCCGCTACCGCACCGACGCCGAGGTCACCGCCTGGCGCGCCCACGACCCCGTCGAGCTGCTGGAGCGGGAGCTCACGCGGCGCGGGCTGCTGGAGGAGAAGGACGTCGCCGCCGAGCGCGAGGCCGCCGAGCGGATGGCCGCCGACCTGCGCGAGCGGATGAACGAGGACCCCGCGCTCGACCCCATGGAGCTGTTCGACCACGTCTACGCCCGGCGGACGGGTCAACTGAGGCGGCAGGCCGATCAGTTGAGGGCCGAGCTGGCGGCCGCCGAGGAAGGAACGGACCGATGACCACCGCGGTCACCGCGACGGGCCGCAAGCCCGCCACCATGAGCCAGGCCCTCAACCGGGCGCTGCGCGACGCCATGGCCGAGGACCCCGCCGTCCACGTCCTCGGCGAGGACGTCGGCACCCTGGGCGGCGTCTTCCGGATCACGGCCGGGCTGGCGCAGGAGTTCGGCGACGACCGCTGCACGGACACGCCGCTGGCCGAGGCGGGCATCCTCGGCACGGCCGTCGGCATGGCGATGTACGGGCTGCGGCCGGTCGTGGAGATGCAGTTCGACGCGTTCGGCTATCCGGCGCTGGAGCAGCTCTTCAGCCATGTGGCGAAGATGCGCAACCGCACCCGGGGGCGGGTCCCCATGCCGATCACCATCCGCATCCCCTTCGGCGGCGGGATCGGCGGCGTCGAGCATCACAGCGACTCCTCCGAGGCGCTCTACATGGCCACCCCCGGCCTGCACGTCGTCACCCCGGCCACCGTCGCCGACGCCTACGGACTGCTGCGGGCGGCCATCGCCTCCGACGACCCGGTCGTCTTCCTGGAGCCCAAGCGGCTGTACTGGGCCAAGGCCGACTGGGAGCCCGACCGGCCCGAGACGGTGCCGGGCATCGGCACCGCCGTCGTCCGCCGCCGGGGCGGCTCCGTCACGCTCATCACCTACGGCCCCTCCGTCCCCGTCTGCCTGGAGGCCGCCGAGGCCGCCCGCGCCGAGGGGTGGGACCTGGAGGTCGTCGACCTGCGCTCGCTGGTGCCGTTCGACGAGGAGACCGTCGTCGCGTCCGTGCGCCGCACCGGCCGGGCCGTGGTCGTCCACGAGGCCACCGGCTTCGGCGGGCCCGGCGGCGAGCTCGCCGCGACGGTCGCCGAGCGCTGCTTCCACCACCTGGAGGCCCCGGTACTGCGGGTCACGGGCTTCGACGTCCCGTATCCGCCGCCGATGCTGGAGAAGCACCATCTGCCGGGAGTCGACCGGGTGCTGGACGCGGTCGCCCGGCTTCAGTGGGAGTCCGAGTGGACGCCCGGAGGGGGCAACTGATGGCGGCCGTGAAGGAGTTCGCCCTGCCCGATCTCGGCGAGGGGCTCACCGAGGCGCAGGTCGTCCGCTGGCTGGTCGAGGTCGGCGACGTGGTCGCCGTGGACCAGCCGGTGGTCGAGGTCGAGACTGCCAAGGCGATGGTGGAGGTGCCCTGTCCTTACGGGGGCGTGGTCACGGCGCGCTTCGGCGAGGAGGGCGCGGAACTGCCGGTGGGCGCCCCGCTGTTGACGGTGGCCGTGGGGGAGACGGAATCCTCTCCCGGGACGGAATCCGCTCCCGACGAGGGCTCCGGCAACGTCCTCGTCGGTTACGGCACCCAGGCCCCGGCCCCCCGCCGGGCCCGCGTCCGGCGGCCGCAGGTGCCGCAGCCGGTGCCGCGGCCGGACGACGGGGCGGTCTGGTCGGACACGCCGGTCGGAGGCGGCCACAGTACGGCCGGGGCCCGCGCCGAGGACCCCGTTCCGGCCAAAGTCGCCGTGATCTCCCCGCTCGTGCGGCGGATCGCCCGCGAGCGCGGGGTCGATCTGGCCCGGGTGCGCGGCAGCGGCCCCGAGGGGCTGATCCTGCGTGCCGACGTCGAACGGGCCACGGCCGCCGCCGAGTCCGCACCCCGGGCCGTCTCCCCGGCCGGGGGCGAGCGCATCCCCCTGCGCGGGCTGCGCGGCGTCGTCGCCGAGAAGCTCGCCCGCAGCCGGCGCGAGATCCCGGACGCCAGCTGCTGGGTGGACGCCGACGCGACGGAGCTGCTCGCCGCGCGCCGGGCCATGAACGAGGGCCCCGGCCGGACGAAGGTCTCGCTGCTCGCCCTTCTCGCCCGGATCTGCACCGCCGCGCTCGCGGAGTTCCCCGAGCTCAACTCCGTGGTGGACACCGAGGCCGAGGAGATCGTGCTGCTGCCCGCCGTCCACCTCGGCTTCGCCGCGCAGACCCCGCGCGGGCTCGTCGTGCCCGTCGTCCGCGACGCGCACACCCGGGGCGCGGCCGGTCTCTCGGCGGAGATCGCACGGCTCACCGAGGCGGCCCGCGAGGGCCGGATCACCCCGGCGGAGCTGACCGGCGGCACCTTCACCCTCAACAACTACGGCGTCTTCGGCGTGGACGGCTCCACCCCGATCATCAACCACCCCGAGGCGGCGATGCTGGGCGTCGGCCGGATCGCCCCCAAACCCTGGGTCCACCAGGGCGAGTTGGCCGTGCGACAGGTCGTGCAGCTGTCCCTCGCGTTCGACCACCGGGTGTGCGACGGGGGAACGGCCGGTGGATTCCTGCGCTACGTCGCCGACTGCGTCGAACGGCCCGCCGTCCTCCTGCGAACGCTCTGAGGCGGGTCCGGAGCGGGGCGGCACGCATACTCGTCGGGTGACGGAAACGCAGTACGACGCGGTGGTCCTGGCCGGAGGAGCCGCCCGGCGGCTGGGCGGGGCGGACAAGCCGGGGGTGCGGGTCGGCGGCCGCTCCCTGCTCGACAGGGTGCTCGGCGCGTGTGACGGCGCGGCGACGACGGTGGTCGTCGGGCCGCGCCGGCCCACGGTCCGGCCCGTCGTCTGGGCGCGCGAACAGCCGCCCGGCGGCGGCCCGCTGGCCGCCCTCCACGCCGGGCTGCGGCACGCGACCGCGGAGACGGTGCTCGTCGTCTCGGCCGACCTGCCGTTCCTCGACGCGACGGTCGTCCGGGCGCTCGTCGCCGGGGCCGGGGGCGGGGCCGGTGCCGATGCCGGTGCCGCCGAGGGCGCCCTCCTCACCGATGCCGACGGCCGCGATCAGCCGCTCGTCGCCGCCTACCGGGCGGAGCCGCTCCGCCGCGAGATCGCCCTGCTCGCCACGGAACACGGCACGCTCACCGGGCTTCCCTTGCGTCTCCTCACTACCGAACTGTCCCTCGCGCGCCTCCCGTACCACGAGGCGTCCTTCGACTGCGACACCTGGCAGGACATCGGCGCGGCCCGCGCACGTATCAGGGACGATAGGGCCGTGCTGGATGAATGGATCGCCGCGGTCAAGGCCGAACTCGGCATAGAACTCGACGTCGACAGGGCCGGACTCCTCGACCTGGCCCGCGACGCGGCCCACGGCGTGGCCCGCCCCGCCGCTCCCCTGACGACCTTCCTCGTCGGCTACGCGGCCGCCCTGCGCGGCGGCGGCCCCGAGGAGGTCGCCAAGGCCGCCCGTCAGGCGGCGGCGCTGGCCGCGCGCTGGGCGGAGGAGGACGGCGACGGCCCCGGGGCCCCCGCATGAGCCCCCGCGACGGCGATGCGGACGCGGCGGCCCTCGACCGCGCCACGGACGAGGCCCTGGCCATCCTCGCGGGCGACCACGGGACTCCCGGCCGGTCCGTGGGGCCGGTGGACGGGGGGTACCTCCCGTTCGAGGACCCCTTCACGGAGGAGCCGGGCCCGGCGCCGGCACCCGCTGTTTCACGTGAAACGGGCTCGCTGGACGTGCCGTTCGACGGCGTGAGCTTCTACGACCACCGGGGCGCGCCGGGTGGCGACCCCATGCCGGGCGACGTGCCCCGGGCCCGGGACCGGGGCGACGGCCTCACCGAGATCTGGCGGACGGTCCGCGACGTCTCCGGCGCGCAGGGCGCACCCCGCCGCGACCGGCAGCGGGCCGAGCGGCAGCCGGCCGACCGGCGCCCCGCCCGCCCCCGCGACGCCGACGGGACCGCCCCCCACCGCCCCGCCACCTCCGGCGGCGGGGGCGACGGCGACGGCAGACGGCCCACCCGTCACACCTCCTGGGCCACCGCCGGCGGCATCGCCGCCGGTGCGGCCGAACCCCTGCCCGCCACCGACCGCCCCCTCGGCGAGGTGCTCGGCCGGACCCTCGCCGCTCCCCTCACCGCGCTCACCGACCTGCCGTCGTTCGACACCGCCGCCATGGACGGCTGGGCCGTCGCCGGCCCCGGACCCTGGCGCCTGCCCGCCGACGAAACCGGCATCGTCGCAGGTCACGCCGGGACCGAGCCGTTGCGCGACGGCCACGCCGTACCGATCGCCACCGGCGCACAGGTGCCGCCCGGGGCGACCGCGGTGATCCGCAGCGAGCACGGCGACGTGTCCGACGAGGGCGAGCTGCACGCCACCCGCCGGGTCGGCCAGGGCCAGGACATCCGCCCGCGCGGCCAGGAGTGCGGCCGGGGCGACGAACTGCTGCCCGGCGGCAGCCTGATCACCCCCGCCGTGCTCGGCCTGGCCGCGGCCGCCGGGTACGACGAGCTGTCCGTCACCGCCCGCCCCCGCGTCGAGGTCCTCGTCCTCGGCGACGAACTCGTCCACGAGGGCCTGCCCCACGACGGCCGGATCCGGGACGCCCTCGGCCCGATGCTCGGCCCCTGGCTGCGCGCCCTCGGCGCCGAGGAAGCGGGGACGACCCGCCTGGGCGACGACGCCGACGCCCTGCACGACGCCCTCGCCGCCTCCGACGCCGACCTGGTGATCACCACCGGTGGCACCGCCTCCGGCCCCCGGGACCACCTCCACCCCGCCCTCGACCGGCTCGAGGCCGAACTGCTGGTGGACGGGGTCGCGGTCCGCCCCGGCCACCCGATGCTGCTCGCCCGCCTGGCCCCGGGCCGCCACCTCGTCGGCCTCCCCGGCAACCCGCTCGCCGCCGTCGCCGGGCTGCTCACCCTCGCCGAGCCGCTGCTGCGCACCCTCTCCGCCCGAACCGCCCCCGCCCTCCGCCGCGCCGTCCTCTCCGGCCCGGTCCCCAGCCACCCGTCCGACACCCGTCTCGTCCCGGTCGTCCTCCGCGGCGGCGACGGCGCCCGGCCGCTGCGCTTCCACGGCCCGGCGATGCTGCGCGGCCTGGCCGCGGCCGACGCGATCGCGGTGATCCCCCCGGGCGGCAACACCCCGCGCGGCCAGGTCGCGCTCCTCGACCTGCCGTGGACGGCGACGGGAGGCGGGCCGATCGGCTGAACGGTGGCCCAAGTCCCTTGTCGCATTTCCGACTTCGCCGGCCGGACGCCTACTCGGCAGGCGTCGCCACCGGCGCCTGCCGGATCGTGATCACCCGGTCCGTGAGGTGGAGGGACTGGGCCTCCGCGTCCGTGTAGTTGAGCAGGCGGTGACCGCGGACAACGGCCACGACGAGGTCGGCGCAGTCGCGCGGGGAGCGGCCCGCCTCCGACTTGGTGACCGGGCGCTCGACGACGTCCAGGCCCTGGCCGTAGGTCAGCAGGTCCTCCAGGACGTTGCCCACGTAGGGGCTGACCATCGACATGCCGAGCATGCGGCCCGCCGAACTGGAGCTGGTGACCACCGTGTTGGCGCCGCTCTGGCGGAGCAGCGGGACGTTCTCGTCCTCGCGGACGGCGACGACGATCGTGGCGTGCTTGTTGAGCTGGCGGGCGGTGAGGGTGACCAGGGCGGCCGTGTCGTCGCGCTGGGTGGTGATGACGACCTGGGTGGCGTTCTGGAGTTCGGCGCGGCGCAGGGTCTCGGAGCGGGTCGCGTCGCCGAGGACGCCCACGAGGCCGTCGCCCGCCGCCGCGTCCACCGCCTTCTTCTGCGGGTCCACGACGACGATCCTCTCCTTCGGCCGGCCCTGGCCGATGAGCGTCTCGACCGTGTGCCGGCCCTTGGTGCCGTAGCCGATGACGACGGTGTGGTCCCGCATCCGCGACCTCCAACGGTGAACGCGGACCTGCTGGCGGGTCCGCTCGGTCAGCACTTCCAGCGTGGTGCCGACCAAAATGATCAGGAACAGTACGCGCAGGGGCGTGACGACGAAGATGTTGATCAGCCGCGCCCCGTCGCTCACCGGTGTGATGTCGCCGTATCCGGTGGTGGAGAGGGTGACGGTGGCGTAGTAGGCGGCGTCCAGGAAGCTGAGCGGGCCGCCCGCGTTGTCGTGGTAGCCGTCCCGGTCGAGGTAGACCACACAGGTGGTCAGGGCCAGCACGAGCAGGGCCATGACCAGGCGCCTTATGACCTGCCGCAGGGGCGCGGTGACGTCCTGGACCGGGAGGACGACGGCGCGTACGGCCTCGGCGTCCTCGGTCTCGGCCCGGGTGCGGCGCCAGAGCGAGCGGAACAGCCGCCGGGTGCTGTTCCGTTCGCGGTCCGGGGGGCCGGGGGCGGCGGCGGTCGGTGGAGTCGGCACGGTTCCATGATCCCGTATCCCGCCGGATTGTCCGTTGCGCACGCAACGGCGCACACGCAACGGCCCACACGCAACGGCGCGGAGTAGCCTCGCGCCATGCATGCGATCACCATCCCCACACCCGGCGGACCCGACGCGCTCGTCTGGGCCGAGGTACCCGATCCCGTGCCCGGCGAGGGAGAGGTGCTGGTCGAGGTCGCCGCCACGGCCGTCAACCGCGCCGACCTGATGCAGCGCCAGGGCTTCTACGACCCGCCGCCCGGCGCCTCCCCGTACCCCGGCCTGGAGTGCTCCGGCCGGATCGTCGCGCTCGGCCCGGGGGTGAGCGGCTGGGCGGTCGGCGACGAGGTGTGCGCGCTGCTGGCGGGCGGCGGGTACGCGGAGAAGGCCGTCGTCCCCGTCGGCCAGTTGCTGCCCGTGCCCGAGGGGCTGGACGTGGTGTCGGCCGCGGCCCTGCCGGAGGTCACCGCGACGGTCTGGTCCAACGTCTTCATGCTCGCCCACCTGCGGCCCGGCGAGACGCTGCTGGTGCACGGCGGCGGCAGCGGCATCGGCACGATGGCCGTCCAGCTGGCGAAGGCGGTCGGCGCGCGGGTGGCGGTCACCGCGGGCGGCACGGAGAAGCTGGAACGCTGCCGGGCGCTGGGCGCGGACATCCTCATCGACTACCGCGAGCAGGACTTCGTCGAGGAACTGCGCAAGGTCACTGGCGGCGTGGGCGCGGACGTCATCCTCGACATCATGGGCGCCAAGTACCTGGCGCGGAACGTGGACGCCCTCGCCGTCAACGGCCGGCTGGCGGTCATCGGCCTCCAGGGCGGCCGCAAGGCCGAACTCGACCTCGGCAAGCTGCTGTCCAAGCGCGCCGCGGTGATGGCGACGACGCTGCGCTCGCGGCCGCTCGCGGAGAAGACGGCGATCGTGGCGGCGGTGCGCGAGCACGTGTGGCCGCTGGTCTCCGGCGGACGCGTGCGCCCGGTCGTGGACCGTGCCCTGCCGCTGCGGGAGGCGGCCGCGGCGCACCGGATCGTGGAGGAGAGCGCGCACGTGGGCAAGGTGCTGCTCACGACGGGCTGAACCGTCCGAACCACCGGCCGGGTCACCCGGACGGCCGCCGCCCCGCGTGCCGCCGCCCCGTCCCCGTGTGACGGTGGAGGGGTGATCGCCGGAACCCGCCCGGCCGCGCTGGCCGGGCTGACGCTGGCGGCCGTCCTCGCCCTGGCGCCGGGTGCGGCGCGGGCCGGGCCCGGGCCGTCCCCCCGGCCCGCGCCCCGCGCCCCCGCCCCGTCGGCCCCCGCCGACCCCGGGCGGCTCGCCGGGACGGTCGCGGGCCAGGGCCGCGCCCACCCCGGACGCGCCCCGGAACCCTCGCGGCCGCCCGCGGAGTACCCGGACGAGGAGCTGCCGCCGGGATTCGCGGGCGAGGACTGGCCGGAGGCCGCCGCCGTCCCGCCCGAGCCGCCGGAGTCCGTGGACGAGGCGGCGGGCACGCCCGTGCCGCAGCCGTCGCCCACGCGCTCGCCCACGCCGTCCTCGCCCGCCCCGCCGCCCGTGCCCGTGCGGGCGGAGGGCCGGGCGGCGGGGCACGGCGGCACGTCCGCCCCGCCGCCGGAGCACGTGATGCGCGTCCTGCCGCTCGGCACCGGGCTGGCGCTCACCGGCCTCGGGATCGGCTTCCTCGGCCTGCGTCTGCGCCGCCGCTGAAAGCCGGACCGTCCCGCCCGGGTGGATCAGCCGCATACAGGGGCATCACCTGGGGGAAATCACCTGTGCGAGAGAATGGCGGCATGGATATGCCGAGGAACGAACGGTCGCAGGAGAGCCCGCACGTCCTGGTCGTAGGCCCGGACGGAATGGCTCTCGGCAGCGCTGGCCCCGGCGGCGGGGCCGGTGACGACGAGTCGCGCGAGGTGCCCGTGACGGAGCAGGTCGAACAGCCCGCGAAGGTCATGCGCATCGGCAGCATGATCAAGCAGCTGCTGGAGGAGGTACGGGCGGCTCCTCTGGACGAGGCGAGCCGTGTCCGGCTGAAGGATATCCACCACAGCTCCGTCAAGGAGCTGGAGGACGGGCTCGCCCCCGAGCTCGTGGAGGAACTGGAGCGCCTCTCGCTCCCGTTCACCGACGACACCATCCCCACCGAGGCCGAACTGCGCATCGCCCAGGCCCAGCTGGTCGGCTGGCTGGAGGGGCTCTTCCACGGCATTCAGACGGCGCTGTTCGCCCAGCAGATGGCGGCCCGCGCCCAGCTGGAGCAGATGCGCCGTGCCCTCCCGGCGGGTGTCGGCGACGAGGACCACGACGGCGGCCACCCGCAGGGCGGGGCGCGCTCGGGGCCGTACCTGTAGCGAGAGCTGACGAAGGGCCGGAAGTCCCGCGGGACTTCCGGCCCTTCGTGGTGTCCGCCGTCAGGAGGCGGGGTCGCCCGTGGAGACGGTGACGACGATCGTGGTGTTCTTGGGGTCGAACGCGTCGCCGGGCTGCGGGCTCTGCTGCATCACCGTGCCCTTGCCCCAGGTGTTCTCGTCCTGCTTGTCCACGCGGTACTTCCAACTCGCGCCCTGGAGACAGGACTTCACCGAGTCGATGTGGACCCAGCGGAGGTCGGGCATGCTCTTCTTGGACTTGTCCAGGAAGCTGTCACGGGCGTTGGTGCACCGCTCGGCCTCGATGACCCTGGCCTTGTCGCCGTCCTTGTGCTTGTTCTCGTTGGCGGTGCTGCCGCCGCCGGTTCCGCCCGTGCCGCCCGCCGGGGCCGGGGACGAGGTCTGCGCGGTCTTCTGCTCGTCCGCCCTGGTCTTCGAACCGTCGTCGGACGAACCGCCCTTGAGGACGACGACCGCGACCACGGCGACGACGGCCAGGGCCGCGACGATCGCCGAGCCGACGATGACCGGCTTGTTGCCCTTGCCCGAAGGGGTGGGGGCCGGAGGCGCCTGGTACGGGGGAGGCGTGGAGTACGCGGGGGCCGGCGGCTGATAGGCCGCGTAGGGCTGCTGTTGGGGCTGTTGAGGCGGCTGGGGCTGGTACGGGGTCTGGACGGACTGGATGCCCGGGCCCGGGACCGCCTGCTGGTCCACCGGCGGGAAGACCGCCGAGGAGACGCCCGCCCCGCTGCGCGGCGCCGGGGCGTCGCCGCTGATCATCGGCGAGGGCGCGGTGTGCACCGTGGAGGCCACGCGGGCGCACTCGTCGCGCATCGCGGCGGCGGACGGGAAGCGCTCGTTCGGGTTCTTCTTCAGCGCGCGGGCGACCAGCGCGTCCACCGCCGGCGGGATCGAGCGGTTGATCGTGGAGGGCGCGACCGGCTCCTCCTGGACGTGCGCGTACGCGATGGCCAGCGGCGAGTCCGCGTCGAAGGGCAGCCGCCCGGTCAGCAGCTCGAAGAGCATGATGCCGACCGAATACAGGTCGGAGCGCGCGTCCACCCCGCGCCCCAGCGCCTGTTCGGGCGAGAGGTACTGCGGGGTGCCGACGACCATGCCGGTCTGGGTCATCGACGTGACGCCGGACTGCATGGCGCGCGCGATGCCGAAGTCCATGACCTTGACCACATCGCGCTTGGTCATCATCACGTTGCCCGGCTTGATGTCCCGGTGGACCAGCCCCGCCTCGTGGCTGACCTCCAGCGCCGCCAGCACATCGGCTGTGATCTTCAGCGCCTTCGCGGCGGGCATCGCGCCGTACTGCTTCACATCCGCGTCGAGGACGGAGCGCAGCGGCCTGCCCTCGACGTACTCCATGACGATGTACGGCATCGTCGAGCCGTCGAGCGCGTCCTCGCCGGTGTCGAAGACGGAGACGATGTTGGTGTGCGTGAGCTTGGCCACGGCCTGTGCCTCGCGGCGGAAGCGCTCGCGGAAGGACGACTCGCGGCCCAGCTCGGTGTGCAGGGTCTTGATCGCCACCTGGCGGTCCAGCACCGAGTCGTAGGCGAGGTGCACGGAGGCCATGCCGCCCTCGCCGAGCAGGTCGCGCAGCTGGTAGCGGCCGCCGCCGACGGCCCGTCCCGCGTACCGGCCCTGTGCGCCGTCCTGGCTCATGCTCCTGTTTCCCCCATCGCCGAGCCGAATCGGGGCCCGGCTCAAAGGTCTGATCCAGCCAGATCCATCCGGCCGGACACGTAACCCGGCCAAGTGTGCCCCAGGCCACGGGCACGTCAAGCCACGTGCCCGTTCCGTGACCGGATGCGCGACAAGCCGTCACGGAATTTGCCTTGCGCGGCCCGCTGCGGGTTTGATTGCCGGTCCATCCCCGACCGGTGCGCACCCCGGAACCTGTAGCGTGCCTAGCGGAAGAACTGCATTGCTTCGTATTGCCCCGAGGTACTGCCCCGGGCGTTGCGTGAGCACTGCCCCAAGGTTCAGGCCCCCACGCGAGCGGCCAGACATGACGGCGAGGACTGATGGCACAGACGCAGAGCGCCCAGGGTCCGTCCGACCCTGACGCCACCGGGGGCGGAATGCCCGATGTGCCGGAGATGTGGGGTAATGGCGGCATGGTCGGAGACGGCCGCTACCGCCTCACCCACCGGCTCGGCCGCGGCGGTATGGCCGAGGTCTTCGCCGCCGAGGACGTGCGCCTCGGCCGTACGGTCGCGGTCAAGCTGCTCCGCGCCGACCTCGCCGAGGACCCGGTCTCCAAGGCCCGCTTCACCCGCGAGGCACAGTCCGTCGCCGGGCTGAACCACCACGCGGTGGTGGCCGTCTACGACTCCGGCGAGGACATCAACGGCCACAGCACCGTGCCGTACATCGTCATGGAGCTGGTTGAAGGCCGTACGATCCGTGACCTGTTGCTCAACGCCGAGGCCCCGCCGCCCGAGCAGGCGCTGATCATCGTCTCGGGCGTGCTGGACGCGCTGGCCTACAGCCACCAGCACGGCATCGTGCACCGCGACATCAAGCCCGCCAACGTCATCATCACCAACAACGGCGCCGTCAAGGTGATGGACTTCGGCATCGCCCGCGCCCTGCACGGCGCGCAGTCGACCATGACCCAGACGGGCATGGTCATGGGCACCCCGCAGTACCTCTCGCCCGAACAGGCCCTCGGCAAGACCGTGGACGCCCGCTCGGACCTCTACGCCACCGGCTGCCTGC
The DNA here is from genome assembly GCF_039535865.1 of Streptomyces thioluteus. Taxonomy (NCBI): domain Bacteria; kingdom Bacillati; phylum Actinomycetota; class Actinomycetes; order Kitasatosporales; family Streptomycetaceae; genus Streptomyces; species Streptomyces thioluteus. The sequence continues at coordinate 15,930 of NZ_BAAAXZ010000037.1, read as the reverse complement.
TCTACGAACTCCTGGCGCTGCGCCCGCCGTTCACCGGCGAGACGCCGCTTTCCGTGGTGTACCAGCACGTTCAGGACAATCCGATCCCGCCGTCGACGGTGCTGGGCAGCGTCCCGCCGGAGCTCGACGGGCTCGTCATGCGCTCGCTGGCCAAGGACCCCGACGACCGGTTCCAGAGCGCCGAGGAGATGCGCGGGCTGGTCCAGTACAGCCTGCAGATGCTGCACGACGCGGGCGGCCACACCGGCGCCTGGGACACCGGCCCGGTGGCGGCGGCCACCGCGGCCACGCAGATGCTGGGCGCGGCGGCCATGGGCCAGACCACCGCGATGCCGCACCCGCAGCACGGCGACACCTCCCCGCAGCGGATCCTGCCGCAGGGCGTCGGCGGCGCCGGCGACGACGACTACGAGCCGGCCGGGCGCGGCCGGGGCGGCAACAGCAAGCTGTGGATCTTCATCGCGGTGGTGATCGTGGCGACGGTCGCGGTGGCCGCGTACGTGATGCTGCCGCAGGGCAAGACGGGCTCCGCGGACGAGAAGACCAAGGAGACCCCCTCCACCGGTCCCTCCACCCCCGGCTCCCCCGACGCCTCCTCGGCGACTCCGAAGGACAAGGAGTCCCAGCCCGTTCCCGAGCGGAACGGCACGACGGGCGACAACTCCGGCGACGAGGGCGACTACTCGGGCAACACCCGGCACCGCAACCGCCAGTCGCAGGAGCCGACCAACGAGCCCAGCAAGGAACCGAGCAAGGAGCCGACCACCAACCCGACCGGCGACGACAAGCCGGGCACCAACCAGGGTCAGACGACCCAGGGGCAGACCACGCAGGGGCAGACGACCCAGGGGCAGACCACGCAGGGGCAGACCACGCAGGGTCAGACGACCCAGGGGCAGACCACGCAGGGGCAGACCACGCAGGGTCAGACGACCCAGGGGCAGACCACGCAGGGGCAGACGACCCAGGGTCAGACGACCCAGGGCCACACCACCCCCTGAGCCCTGACGACGGACGTCAGTCCGTGAACGCGGCGCGTACGTCCTCGTACGCGCGCGTCCACCACACCGCCAACGCCGCCGACGCCGGGAAACCGGGGTCGGCGCGGTGGTCTCCGAGCTGGTAGCGCCAGCGCAGCATCCAGAAGTCGTTGAGCCGCTCCCACCACACCCGGTGCACCGCCGCCGCCAGCTCCGCGGGCCCGGCGTCCGTGCTGCGCCGGTAGGCCCGCGCGTAGGGCCGTATCTTCGTGAAGTCCAGTGTGCCGTCGGGCCGCAGGAAGAAGATCACGGCCGCCCGGACGGCCTCCTCGGCGCGGGGCCGGACGCCCAGCCGGTCCCAGTCGATGATCGCGGCGGGCTCGGCGCCCCGGTAGAGCAGGTTGAGCGGGTGGAAGTCGCCGTGCACCCAGCCCCGGGCGGGCGTCGCGGCGGCCGGCGGGCGGCGGTGGGCGTGCTGTTCCAGCAGGGCGCGGCGCTCGACGAGCCGGTGTTCGGCGAGTTCGTCGAAGGCGTCGCGGGGCCGGCGGCGGACCAGGACGAGCAGCTCCTCGATGAGCGCGTAGGTGTCCTCGGGGTCGGCCGCGGCGTCGGGGGCGGGGGAGCGGCCCGTGGCGGCCTCCTGGGGGCCCTGGGGGGCGTCCTCGGGGCTCTCGCCCTCCATCACCGTCTCCAGGCTCACGTGCACCCGGCCCAGGAGCCCGCCCAGCCGCCGGGACTGGGCCTCGGTCAGCTCGCCCCCGTCGCGGTGGTGGCCCTCGACCCACGGGTGCAGGGCGTAGCAGCGGCCGCCGAGGACGGCGACGGTGGACCCCTCGTCGTCGGCGACGGGCGGCGCGACCGGCAGCCCGAGCGCGCCCAGCCGGAGCGTGGCGGCGTGCTGGCGGGCGATGGCGTCCGGGTCGCCGTCGAGATGGTGTTTGAGGAAGAAGCGGCCGCGGCTGGTGGAGAGCCGGTAACCCCGGTTCAGCAGGCCCTCGGTGAGCGGTTCGCACGAGACGGGCTCGCCCGCCTGCCGGTAGCGGCGCAGCAGGGTGCGCAGGGCGCCGTCGGGGGGTGGGGCGTGGGGCGGTGCGTGGTGGACAACTGAGCGCGGCACGCCCCAAATGTTAGTTCACGAAGCGTGCGCGGCGGCCCGCGTGGGTACGCCTTCGAGGTGGTGCAGGGTGATGAACTGCGGTTCTATGCACAGGTATTCGGGGATGAAGGGTCCGTCGTCGGCGGTGCGGGGGGCGGGGCCGAAGCGCGGGAGTTCGGCCGCGTCGGGTACGAACGTACGGGCGGTGCCCATGAGTTGGATGTGCCAGACGTTCTCGTCGCCCTCCTCCCGGTCGCCGAAGTTGTCGGCGTTGTAGGCGACGACCGAGCCGTCGCAGGCGCGGCCGTAGCCGTAGCCGCCGTGCAGCCGGATCAGGACCTTGCCGTCGGAGACGATGTGCCGGGTGGTGATGACGAACGGGAGCGCGCGCATGGTCACGGAGAGCCGCCCGTAGGGGGCGCGGTCGAGCAGTTCGAGCGCTCGGTACTCGTCTGAAGGCATGGGGCTTACTCTGCACCGTTACCCACGGTGCACGTAGAGCCACCCGCCCCGTCGCGGACGGGACGTTGGTCCCTAAACGGACGGCTCCCGCCGGCGGACGGCCCCGCCGGTCGTACGGATCGTACGGTCAGCGCTTCTCGGCCTGGAGCCGGGCGACGTACGCCGCGGCCTGGGAGCGGCGCTCCATGCCCAGCTTGGACAGCAGGCTGGAGACGTAGTTCTTGATGGTCTTCTCGGCGAGGTGCAGCCGCTCGCCGATCACGCGGTTGGTCAGGCCCTCCCCGATCAGGTCCAGGATGCGGCGCTCCTGGTCGGTGAGGGAGGCGAGCTTGTTGTCGCCCTTGGGGTCCTTGCCGTCGCGCAGCCGCTCCAGCACCCGGGCGGTCGCGACCGGGTCGAGCAGCGACTTTCCGGCGGCGACGTCGCGCACGGCGGACAGCAGCTCATTGCCGCGAATGGCCTTCAGGACATAACCCGAGGCCCCGGCCATGATCGCGTCGAAAAGCGCCTCGTCGTCGGCGAACGAGGTGAGCATCAGGCATTTGATGCCCTCGTCCTGGGCGCGGATCTCACGGCATACTTCGACACCACTGCCATCCGGAAGGCGAACGTCCAGAACCGCGACGTCGGGCCGGGTGGCGGGAATGCGGACCAGCGCGTCGGCGGCGGTACCGGCTTCGCCGACCACTTCGATGTCCTCCTCCACGGAGAGCATCTCGTGGACGCCGCGCCTTACCACCTCGTGGTCGTCAAGCAGAAATACCGTGATTTTTCCTTGTTCGCGCACAGTGTCAGTCTCACACATCGAGTCTTCCCCTGCTCTTGTCCTCCGGGATAACGTGCGGTCGTTCCGGCGGTAACTCCGCTCAGGCGGGGGAGGCTCGCAAGGCTCTGACCAGTACCGCTGCGTCCCTTTCTGCATTTACTTGGAAATCCAAGCAAAATCGCAGGTCAGACAGGGTTTCGCAGGAATGCCGGGTACTGGGTAACGTGCCTATTGCAGGCCATTCGCCGGGGCGCCTGTCGCGCCCGGTTCGGCCTCGGCACACCCACCCCGTGTGCCGTCGGGAAGCGGGCGAGCATCCCCCAGCCCCACGGCGGGGGGGACCCCCTACGGCCACCGGCGACCCCGGGGGCCGGACAGACGGAGGAGCACACGTGACCGTGGACAGCCCCGCCGCGCGGAAGCCGCGCGGCGGCAAACGCGCCGGTGCGAAGAAGCCGGCCGGCGGGCCGGACCAGCCGGAGCTCGTACAGCTGCTGACGCCCGAGGGCGAGCGGGTGGAGCACCCCGACTACGCCATCGACGTGACGCCCGAGGAACTGCGCGGCCTGTACCGCGACATGGTGCTGACCCGCCGCTTCGACGGCGAGGCCACCACCCTCCAGCGTCAGGGCGAACTGGGCCTGTGGGCCTCCCTGCTGGGCCAGGAGGCCGCGCAGATCGGCTCCGGCCGGGCCACCCGTGCCGACGACTACGTCTTCCCGACCTACCGCGAGCACGGCGTCGCCTGGTGCCGCGGGGTGGACCCGACGAATCTCCTCGGGATGTTCCGCGGCGTCAACCACGGTGGCTGGGACCCCAACGAGAACAACTTCCACCTGTACACGATCGTGATCGGCTCCCAGGCGCTGCACGCCACCGGCTACGCGATGGGCGTCGCCAAGGACGGCGCCGACTCCGCCGTCATCGCCTACTTCGGCGACGGCGCGTCCAGCCAGGGCGACGTGGCCGAGGCGTTCACCTTCGCCGCGGTCTACAACGCCCCCGTGGTGTTCTTCTGCCAGAACAACCAGTGGGCCATCTCCGAGCCCACCGAGAAGCAGACCCGCGTCCCGCTCTACCGCCGCGCCCAGGGCTACGGCTTCCCCGGCGTGCGCGTCGACGGCAACGACGTGCTGGCCTGCCTCGCGGTCACCAAGGCCGCCCTGGAGCGCGCCCGCACCGGCCAGGGGCCCATGCTCGTCGAGGCGTTCACCTACCGGATGGGCGCCCACACCACCTCCGACGACCCGACGAAGTACCGCCGGGACGAGGAGCGGGAGGCCTGGGAGGCCAAGGACCCGATCCTGCGCCTGCGCCGCCACCTGGAGCGCGAGGGACACGCCGACGAGGAGTTCTTCGCCGCACTGGAGGCCGAGAGCGACGCCCTCGCCAAGCGCGTCCGCGACCGGGTCCGCACCATGCCGGACCCCGAGGACACGGCGATCTTCGAGAACATCTACGCCGACGGCCACGCCCTGGTCGACGAGGAGCGCGCGCAGTTCGCCGCCTACCAGGCGCAGTTCGCGGACGAGGAGAGCAACTGATGGCCACCGAGAAGCTCTCGATCTCCAAGGCGATCAACGCCTCGCTGCGCACGGCGCTGGAGTCCGACCCCAAGGTCCTGGTGATGGGCGAGGACGTCGGCAAGCTCGGCGGCGTCTTCCGGGTCACCGACGGCCTGCAGAAGGACTTCGGCGAGGACCGCGTCATCGACACCCCGCTCGCCGAGTCCGGCATCGTCGGCACCGCGATCGGCCTGGCGCTGCGCGGCTACCGGCCGGTGGTGGAGATCCAGTTCGACGGGTTCGTCTTCCCCGCGTACGACCAGATCGTCACCCAGCTCGCCAAGATGCACGCCCGCGCGCTCGGCAAGATCAAGCTGCCGGTCGTCATCCGCATTCCCTACGGCGGGGCCATCGGCGCCGTCGAGCACCACAGCGAGTCCCCCGAGTCGCTGTTCGCGCACGTCGCGGGCCTGAAGGTGGTCAGCCCGGCCAACGCCTCCGACGCGTACTGGATGCTCCAGCAGGCGATCGAGAGCGACGACCCGGTCATCTACTTCGAGCCCAAGCGGCGTTACCACGACCGCTCCGAGGTCGACACCGACGCGACCCCGGGCCCGCTGCACACCGCCCGTACGGTGCGCGCCGGCACGGACCTGACGCTGGCCGCGTACGGGCCCATGGTCAAGACCTGTCTGGAGGCCGCCGCGGCGGCCGAGGAGGAGGGCAGGTCGCTGGAGGTCCTCGACCTCCGGTCGATCTCGCCGATCGACTTCGACGCGATTCAGGCGTCCGTCGAGCGCACCCGCCGGCTCGTCGTGGTCCACGAGGCCCCGGTCTTCTTCGGCTCCGGCGCCGAGATCGCGGCCCGGATCACCGAACGCTGCTTCTACCACCTGGAGGCCCCCGTCCTGCGGGTCGGCGGCTACCACGCCCCCTACCCGCCGTCGCGGCTCGAGGACGAGTACCTTCCCGGACTGGACCGGGTACTCGACGCCGTAGACCGCTCGCTTGCGTACTGAGGGCTGAGGAGAGTCGTGACGATGACTGCGAGCACGGAGCGCTTCCGCGAGTTCAAGATGCCCGACGTGGGCGAGGGTCTCACCGAGGCCGAGATCCTCAAGTGGTACGTGGCCGTCGGGGACACCGTCTCCGACGGGCAGGTGGTCTGCGAGGTCGAGACCGCCAAGGCGGCCGTGGAGCTGCCGATCCCCTTCGACGGCGTGGTGCACGAGCTGCGCTTCGAGGAGGGGACGACGGTCGACGTCGGTACGTCGATCATCTCGGTCGACACGCAGCCGGGGGCGGGGCCGGTCGCGGCTGCCGCTCCGGCCGCTCCCGCCGCCCCGGAGGAGGAGCCGCAGGGCCGCCAGGCCGTCCTGGTCGGGTACGGCGCGGCGCCGTCCTCGACCAAGCGCCGGCCGCGCAAGGCCCCGGCGGAGTCCGCGCCGAAGGCCGCGTACGCGGCGGCGGTGCAGGCCGAGTTGAACGGGCACGCGGCCCCCGCACCGGCGCCCGCCGCCCCCGCACCGGCGCCCGCCGCCCCCGCACCGGCCGTCGTCGGCTCCGCCGGTGCCGGAGCGGAGCGCCCGCTGGCCAAGCCGCCCGTCCGCAAGCTGGCCAAGGACCTCGGCATCGACCTGGCCGCCGTCGCGCCCACCGGGCCCGGCGGGGTCGTCACCCGGGACGACGTGCACGCCGCCGCGCAGGCGGTCGCCGCGCCGGCCGCTCCGGCCGAGCCCGAGACCCTTGCGGTACCCGCGGCCCCCGCTGCCGCCGTGGCCGTCGCGAGGGAGACCCGCATCCCGGTCAAGGGCGTCCGCAAGGCCACCGCGCAGGCCATGGTCGCCAGCGCCTTCACCGCGCCGCACGTCACGGAGTTCATCACCGTCGACGTGACCCGCACGATGAAGCTCGTCCAGAAGCTGAAGGCCGACCCGGACATGGCCGGGCTGCGCGTCAACCCGCTGCTGCTGGTGGCCAAGGCGCTGCTGGTGGCGATCCGGCGGAACCCGGACGTCAACGCGGCCTGGGACGAGGAGAACCAGGAGATCGTCCGCAAGGACTACGTCAACCTCGGCATCGCCGCCGCGACGCCGCGCGGCCTGATCGTCCCCAACATCAAGGACGCCCAGGCCAAGACGCTCCCGGAGCTCTCGAAGGCGCTCGGCGACCTGGTGAGCACGGCGCGCGAGGGGAGGACGAGCCCGGCGGACATGTCCGGCGGCACGGTGACGATCACCAACGTCGGCGTCTTCGGCGTGGACACCGGTACGCCCATCCTCAACCCGGGCGAATCCGCGATCCTGGCCGTCGGCGCGATCAAGCTTCAGCCGTGGGTGCACAAGGGCGAGGTCAAGCCGCGGCACGTCACGACGCTGGCGCTGTCGTTCGACCACCGCCTGGTGGACGGCGAGCTGGGCTCGAAGGTGCTGGCGGATACGGCGGCGGTGCTGGAGCGTCCGAAGCGGCTGCTGACCTGGGGGTAGTTGTTCCCCACCCCCGCCCTTTCCCCGTTTCCGCAGCAGCACGCTGCGCGCGCTGTCCTCAAGCGCCGGACGGGCTGAAAATCGGCCCGTCCGGCGCTTGAGGCAAGAGCAACGGCCGTGGGCCGGCGCACATGGCGCAGAGGGCCCGGATGTCCGGCTCCCCACCCCCCTCCGGTGTGGAGCCCGGCATCCGGGCCCTCCACACAGGCGTGAGCGGCCTCGGACATTTCCCCCGCCAGAGGGTGGAATGGCCCGTGTAGGGCAATTTACTTAAGATTGACCGACACTTGCAGTGTCGGAATGTGAGGCTCCCGGTGGATGAGATGCGCGACGGCGAGTCCATCAGCCGTCTGCTCCGGGCCTGGCGCTCCCGCGTGGACGCCCGCACCGTCCCCGAACTGCGCTGGGCCCAGCCCCGCCCGGGCCGGCTGCTCTCCCAGAAGCACGTCGCCCGGCTGACCGGCGTCAGCGAGGGCTGGTACCGCGCCCTGGAGGCCGGCCGCCGGCGCGACTTCTCCGAGGGCTTCCTGCTCCGCGTCGCCGCCGCGCTGCGGCTGAGCGAGGCCGAGACGCTCACCCTCTTCCTCGCGGTCTGCGGCCGCCGCCCGCCCGGCCTGCGCACCGCCGTCCGCGAACTCCCGCAGGGCGTAAGGGACCTGCTCGTCCAGCAGACCACGTACCCGGCCTACCTCTCCGACGTGGCCTGGAACGTCGTCGCCTCCAACGGCCTCATGGGCGAGTGGTTCCCCTGGGTCCTGCGCCCCGGAGCCAATCTGATGCGGTGGGCGCTGCTCCACCCCGAGGCCCGCGAGCAGATGCTCGACTGGGAGAACAGCTGCGCCCGGGCCTACCTCGCGATGCTCCGCGTCGCCGCCAACAGCAACCCCGACAACCCCGAACTGCGGTCCCTGGTGCGCGAGGTGCTGGACTCCGACGCCGCCTGCCGGCGCATCTGGGCCGAGGAGCACGACGTCGTCGAGCACCGCGACGGGCACGTCTTCCGGCTGTGCCTGCCGTACCACGACCACGCCGAGATCCGGGTGACCACCCATGTCCTGCTGCCGATACAACGCCCGGACCTGCGCTTTGTGTTCATCACCCCGCTGACCGACTGAGCGTCCACCCACGTCCACGGGCGGTACGTACCACCGACCGTCCGGATCGCGGACACGCCCTCATCAAGCATCTGTCTTGTATCTATGCTGTGCGCATGCCTACCTCCTCCGTGTCCGCACAGGTCAGACAGCCCCCCGCCGCCGAGCGCGTCTACGCGCACGTCAAGGACGGGGTCCTGCACCGGCGTTACGCCGGGGGGACGCTGCTCACCGAGGGCGGGCTCGCCGAGGCCGTCGGGGTGTCGCGCACCCCGGTGCGGGAGGCGCTGCTGCGGCTGGAGGGTGAAGGACTGCTCAAGCTCTACCCCAAGAAGGGGGCGCTCGTGCTGGCCGTGTCCGCCCAGGAGATCGCGGATGTGGTGGAGACCCGGCTGCTGGTGGAGAAGCACGCGGCGGCCAAGGCGGTACCGGCCGCCCCCGCGCTGATCAGCAGGCTGGAGGAGCTCGTCGAGGACATGCGGCGGCAGGCCGCCGAGGGCGATCTGGCCGCCGTCTCGGTCAGCGACCGCGCCTTCCACGCCGAGATCGTCCGCAGCGCCGGCAACCAGATCCTCTCCCGCCTCTACGACCAACTGCGCGACCGCCAGCTGAGGATGGGGGTGGCGGCCATGCACGCCCACCCCGACCGGATCGCCAAGAACATCGCCGAGCACACCGAGATCCTCGAGGCCCTGCGCTCCGGCGACGCGGCCGCGGCGGTCGCCGTCGTCGACCGGCACGTGGGCTGGGTGCGCAACCTCGCCCAGGGGGACGTCCGATGAGCTCCCCGGCCACGGCCCTGCCCGGTGACCCGCCCGGCGGCCGGCGGGCGGCCGCCGTCTGGGGCATCGGCGTCGCCGTCTACTTCGTCGCCATCGTCTTCCGCACCAGCCTGGGCGTGGCCGGCATCGACGCCGCCGAGCGGTTCCACATCAACTCCTCGGCGCTGTCCACCTTCTCCATACTCCAGCTGCTCGTCTACGCCGGGATGCAGATACCCGTCGGCCTGATGGTCGACCGGCTCGGCACCAAGAAGGTGCTCGCCCTCGGTGTGCTGCTGTTCACCGCCGGGCAGCTCGGCTTCGCGCTCTCCCACTCCTACTCGGGCGCGCTGGCCGCCCGCGCCCTGCTGGGCTGCGGCGACGCGATGACCTTCATCAGCGTCCTGCGGCTGGGAGCCCGCTGGTTCCCCGCCCGGCACGGCCCGATGATCGCCCAGGTGGCGGCCCTGTTCGGGATGGCCGGCAACCTGGTCTCCACCCTCGTCCTCGCCCAGCTGCTGCACACCCACGGCTGGACCGCCACCTTCGCGGGCAGCGCCGCGGCCGGACTCGTCGTCCTCGTCCTGCTCGTGGTCTTCCTCCAGGACCACCCCCGGGGGTACGAACCGGAGCCCGGCCCGCACCCCGGCGCCGGCTACGTCCGCCGCCAGATCGCCCTCGCCTGGCGCGAGCCCGGCACCCGGCTCGGCCTGTGGGTGCACTTCACCACCCAGTTCCCGGCCATGGTCTTCCTGCTGCTGTGGGGCATGCCGTTCCTGGTCGAGGCCGAGGGCCTGGACCGGGGCACCGCGGGCGAACTCCTCACCCTCGTCGTGCTGGTGAACATGGCCGTCGGCCTCGTCTACGGCCAGATCATCGGCCGTCACCACGCCGCCCGGCTGCCGCTCGCCCTGGGCACGGTCGCCGCCACCGCCCTGCTGTGGGCCGCGGCCCTCGCCTGGCCCGGGCCGCACGCCCCGATGTGGCTGCTGATCACGCTGTGTTCGGTGCTCGGCGCCTGCGGCCCCGCCTCGATGATCGGCTTCGACTTCGCCCGCCCCGCCAACCCGCCGGAGCGGCAGGGCACGGCGTCCGGCATCGTCAACATGGGCGGCTTCACCGCCTCCATCACGACCCTGCTGGCCATCGGGCTGATCCTGGACTCCACCGGGGAGGACTACCGGGCCGCCTTCGCCTCGGTCTTCGCCCTCCAGGCGGTGGGCCTGGCCCAGATCCTGCGGCTGCGCGGCCGGGCCCAACGACGCGAGCAGGAACGGATCGTGGCGTCGCGGGTGGAGACGGTGCACGTACCGGTATCGCCCTGAGGCGGTCGCGGCTCGACCGCCGAGGGCGCTGCGGGACGGCGGCCGGACGGCGGTCGTGGCCGCGAACGACACGGCACGTTCCGGGGCGACGGCGCGACGGTACAGCCATGTTCGGGGCGACCGCGGCAGCGCCCCCGCGCCCCCGCGCTACGGCGTGACGGCGAACTCCCGCAGTATCGCCGCCGCCAGCTCCGGCTCGCCCTCCACCGTGACCCGGCCGTCCACCGCCTCCGGCCGTACCCGCCCGCAGGCCAGCCGGACGTACGTCTCCCAGTCCGTCGCCAGCGTCACCACCGGGCCCAGCGAGACGCTGGAGTCCACCGAGCCACGGCCCGCGCCGTCCACCCGTACGGTCCGCAGGAACTCCACCGGCCCGTGCACGTCCACGACCACCGCCGAACCCGCCGGGGCCCCCGCCCTCCCGGCCACCACCTTGGGCAGCCCGGCGACCAGCACGTCCCGCGCGACCAGCGCGCCGGGCGCGTCCAGGTTGCCGGGCACGCCCAGCGCCCGGCGCAGGTCCTGCTCGTGCACCCAGACGTCGAAGGCCCGCACGGTCAACGCCCGTTCGAGCGTCTGCTCGTTCCCCGAGCCGAGCGGCCAGCGCACCGGCGCGCGCGGGGAGCGGGTCTCGCCGCGCAGCTGCCGCGACCGGCGGATGATCGTGAGCTCCAGCTCCGAGGTCATCTCCAACGCCGTGTGGCAGCGCCGCACGTCCACCTGCACCTCGATGTAGCGCGAGAACTCGTCGGTGACGTGGTAGAGATCGCGCGGCAGGGTGTGGATCGGCCGCGGTTCGCCCAGCATCTCGCTCTCGACCCCGATGACGTGCGAGACCACATCGCGCACGGACCAGCCCGGGCAGTCCGTCGGCCGGTTCCAGTCGCCCTCGGCGAGTGGTCTCACCAACTCGTTGATCGCTTCGATGGAATGGGTCCAGGCGTCGATCGCCGGCTGAAGGCTGGGGTGGACGGTCACGTGTTCCCTCGTCGTCCGGTGCGTACGTGCTGCGTACGTGCGCGGGGCAAGTGCGGTCTGGGACTCTTAAGTTACGCTGCGCAAGGGCAACCCGGCAGAGGTTTCACGGGCGGAAAGTGGTGGTAGCTGTGCGCGTCTCCCTGATCCAGCTGGCCGTCGACGCGGCGGAGTCGCCGGACGAGCGGCGCGAGCGCGCGGCCGGGCTCGTCCGCGCCGAGAGCGGCAGTGACCTGGTCGTCCTCCCCGAAATGTGGACCACGGGCGCCTTCGCGTGCGCCGACTTCCTCCCCGGGGAGGCCGAATCACCGACCGACGGCCCCACGGCGCGGCTGATGTCGGCCGCGGCGCGCGACGCGGGCGTGTGGCTGCACGCCGGCTCGATCATCGAACAGGCCGGTGACGAGGGCCTGTTCAACACCTCGCTCCTCTTCACCCCCGGGGGAGAGCTCGCCCGCACCTATCGGAAGATCCACCTCTTCGGCTTCGACCAGGGCGAGGCCGTGCTGATGAGCGCCGGCCGGGAGGTCGTCACCGCGGAGCTGCCGGAGACCGTCATCGGCCTGGCGACCTGCTACGACCTGCGCTTCCCCGAACTCTTCCGGGCACTGGTGGACGCGGGCGCCGAGACCCTCGTCATCCCCGCCGGCTGGCCCGCGGCGCGCCGCGCCCACTGGACGCTGCTGGCGCGGGCCCGGGCCGTCGAGGACCAGGCGTACGTCCTGGCCGTCGGCACGGCCGGCACCAACGGCGGTGTGGAGCAGGCCGGGCACAGCATCGTCGTGGACCCCTGGGGCGAGGTGCTGGCGGAGGCGGGGGCCGGCGAGGAGATCCTCCGCCTGGACCTCGACATGGACCGGGTGGCCCGCACCCGGAAGGAGTTCCCGGCGCTGCGCAACCGGGTGCTGGGCCTGGGCTCCCTCTAGATCCCGTCGTCGGGCACCTTGTTGACCTTCAGCCCCTTGGGGATGGCGGGCAGCAGCCGCTCCTTGGAGACGCTCTCCCGGATCCTGAGCGGATCGGTGAACGTCTCCTGACGCGCCTCCCGGAAGCCGATCACCGGCCCGCCCTTGCGGAGGTTGCCCCCCTTGGGTGCGAGGCCCTTGACGGCGGGCAGCCGGTAGGTACCCGCCTTGTGCAGCGCCTGCTCCAGGAACGCGGCGGTCAGCTGGGCGACCTGGGCGCGGGCGGCGGCGGGCTTCGCCACCTTGGCGCGCTTGCACCCGCCCACGCCTCCGTCCTTGTCGGTGGGTGCGAGGTTGGTGTTGAGCATGGCGTGCCCGGTGCCGGCGAGCAGCACATCGGCGGCGACCTTGGTCCGTCCGGACCTGGCCAGCCCCTTCACCGTCGCGAGCCCGGCCTCCGGCCCGGTGTCCTCGTCGCACGCGCCACGGACGTTGAGCACGGGCACCTTGTGCGTCGCCTTCTCGACGTTCTCGGCGGGCTCGATCGCCACGGCCCCGAACAGCCCCTTCCGCTGGGCCGCCTTCTGGGACAGCACATACCCGCCGCCCCGGCTGTGCCCCACCATCCCGACCCGTGACGTATCGATCCGCCCCTTGAGGCCAGGGATCCTCAACCCATGGTTGACGCCCTTGTTGAGATCGGCGAGCAGCCTCAGATGCGCGTCGACGAGATCCGTGTACCCCTTGCCGGGGTCCGTCTCCCCGCCCCACCAGATCTCCGGCGAGACGACGTCGATCGACACGGCGACGAACCCCTTGCGCGTCAGCGCCTCCACGACGTGCGAGAGCCCGGCGTCCTGCCGCAGATAGTCGGGGCCGACCTTCTCCTTCTTGCCGGGCGCGGCGCAGACCAGCGGCCAGGCGGCCTTGACGGGCTTCCGGACGACGGCGTCCGTCTTCCCGGCGGTCACACAGTTGGGATGCGCCCCGTGCATCACCACGACCACGGGGTGCGGCCCCTTCCCCTTGGGCATCCCCAGCACCCCGTGCACCTGCGTCGGATTCCCGGCCGTGCGCCCACCGGTGATCTTCAACAGTCCCGGCGAGAGCGTGTACTGCGTAAGGCTGCCCTGGGGCTCCTTCGAGGGCTTCCCGGCGGCCGCCTCGGCGGTCCCGCAGGTGAGGGCCAGCCCGAGGGCGGCGGTGGTGGCGACGAGGCGCGTGGCGCGGATGTGTGTTCTCTTCACAGTTAAAGGGACGGCAAAATGGGTGCCTCAAGTTCCGCTTGAACCGCCCGAGTCGATGCCACGCCCCCGGACGCGTATCCTGCCCCCGTCAACGCCACGGAGCAGGCGGCGACCACGGCAACGGCCTGAGTCGTGACGGTGATCCACGCTCGGCCGAAGGCGGCCGCCACGACGATCAGGACGGCGCACGAGGCGACCACGGTCGCGAAGGTCCGCAACGGGCCGTCCATGTCCATCGGAGGGGTGTGCTGGTCTCCGTTTCCCAGGTCGTTGACCACGGCCTCGGCGAACATGACGAGGACGAGGACGACCCCCGCGACGATCTCCAGAGCCAGCAGGAAGAGGGCGATGGGCAGATCGGCGTACCACGGCAGCCCGCTCCGTCGGCCGGTGTCGACCTCGTGCGGAACCACGACCGGCGGGGCTTTGGGAAGTGACGACGACATGCGACGGAGTGTGCTCCATCTCCCGCACCGCGCGCATGAGTAGCTGTACTCAGGCGGGGGCTACCCCAGAAAGGGCGCGGGCCGATGCTCCAGGAAGTGCTGAAGGCGTAGCCGTTGGGTGTGGTGCATGGGGAGCGAGCTGATTTCCCCGGGAGCCACGAAACGGAGCTCCGTACTCTCGTCCGAGATCGCGTAAGCGTTCGTTCGGCACGTGTGCACTCCCTCGTGCTCAGACGTTCTGGAGTGCCCCGCTTGGGGGCCGGAACGTGATGGCAGTCCCGTCCGTGTACGGGTTCGGGAGCCGGCGCCTACGCAACACTCTCCAGTACGGCACGCACCTCGGGCACGTCCCGGAACTCTCCCAGCCGCGCAAGTACGACTCTGGTTCTTTCCGCTGTCCGCTCGCTGGCCACGTCGGCGGACAAGGCGATCATGCGTTCTGCCGTCGCCGCCGCTTCCTCCGGCTCGTTGGCATCCGCCAGAGCAACGACGAGCCACGACAGATAGAGCGCAAGTTCCCGGGTGTGCGTGGCGTCGTACCGGCTGAGTACACCTCGGAGCATCGGGGACGGCCCGGAGCGGGCGACGCAGCTCCGTGTAGACGCGCGACTCCATGACCTGTAGCTCTCCGGCATCCACCCAGTAGAGGTAACCGGGCTCGTCCTCCCCGCCGTGCCCCGTCAGCGCCTCGCCGGCTTCCCTGACGGCCCGCATGGCTGCCTGGTCTTCCCCGGCCTTGGTATGCGCCCATGCCACACGGTCAAGGTAGAGAGCACGTGCCCGTGGTGGTGCTCCGGCGGCGTTCTCCAGGGCCGCGCGAGCCATGTGGAGCCCTTCCCGTACGTCCCCCGTGTTCGTCCGCTGGTAGGCCAGCGAGCCCAACAAGTTGCCCGCCAGCGTCGTGTCTTCCGCCGTGTGTGCTGCCGACAGGCCGAGGCGGTAGATCCGTTCGGCTTCCGCGTGCTGTCCGGCATCACTCGCGATCCATCCGGCGATCTGCGCCAACTCCCCGATGGCTTGCAGCAGTGATCGGCCCACGACTTCCGTATGGGTGCCCTCTCGGAAAAGCCGTACAGCAGAGCGGAGTTCGCGCAGTGCGGGGCGCAGCAAGTCCCTTCCGGCGATCACGTCGTCGGCGAGCCTGAGTCCATGTACGCGCTGTTGTAAGTCGGCCACGGCGTCCACTCCGACGCGTCGCCCCTCACGGGCGCTGAGCGGGGCGAGTGGGTCACCCTCGGGCAAGTAGTCGGCCAGCGACGGCGGGGGTGGCTCTACGGGCTCCAGCGACTCCCTGAGCGCTTCCACGGGCACCCCAAGGGCCGTAGTGATGAACGGCAACCACTCACGGGGCTTCCGTTTCCCCGTCTCCCACCTGCTGACTTCCTGGCGGCCGACAGGATCGCCCTGGACACCGGCAACACGGCAGACCTCTCGTGCCAACCGTGCCTGGCTCCACCCGCGCTGTTCGCGCAACCGCTTGATGTTGGCCCCAACGTTCCCCGGCATGCCCTCAGTCTGGCCGACACCCGGCCTGCACGGGGCCGCTAGTCGGCACACAGCCCCAGCAGGATGATCACGGTCATGGCTGAGCAACGGGATGCACCCCCGAACGGCACGCTTGTTGTGGATGAGCGCTCCGACCGGGTCGGCGTCGTGATGGGGCGTGAGGGGCCGAACGTTCAACTCCGGCCCCCGCGCGGTGGAAGGGAGTGGGAGGCGGACCCCCCGCAAGCTGCGCCTGGCCACCGCCGACGAAAGACGGGAGGCGGATGCGGGGCAGTCCCGCCCTGCGTTCGTCGGTATCCGGTACGGCGGTATCGCGAGGGAGCACCCGTGAGCGATCTGCGCCCCGCTTACCACTACCCCCGTCCTCTGATCGGTG
>NZ_BAAAXZ010000036.1:0-33400 GCF_039535865.1 Streptomyces thioluteus | reverse complement strand
CACGCGCGCCCTTACGGCCGGGCCCCCCGCCTCGGCGGCCTCCTGGCCTTCGGCGCCGTCGCCTCGCTCGGCCTGCCCGGACTGGCCCGGATTCTGGGGGCGAGATGCTCGCGATGTTCGCCTCCTTCCGCCCCGCCGACGGGCTGAGCCGCCCGCGTACCTGGTCTTCCTGGTCCTCGCCGGTCTCGGCACCCTGCTCACCGCCGCCCTACCTGCTCGTCGTCGTGCGCCGGGTCTGCATGGGCGGCAACGGCGAGCAGCACCCCGCCGGGGCGGTCGGGCCCGCCCTCACCGACGTCCGCCCGTACGAGTTCGCCGCCTGGACGCCGCTCGTCGTCCTCACCGTCCTCGCCGGACTCTGGCCCGCGGCCCTCCTGGGCCTCACCGACCCGGCCGTCCAGCAGCTCCTCGGAGGGGGCAACTGATGGTTCTCCTCGCCGAAGCGCCCATCACCGTGGCGGCCCTGACCCCGCGCGTGGTCCAGTCGATCGACTGGCTCGCCGTCGCCCCGCCGACCCTCCTCGCCCTCACGGCGCTCGCGGTCCTCGTCGCCGACCTCTTCCTCCCGGAGGCGCGCAAGCCGGTCCTCGGCGCGGTCACCCTCGGCGGGATCGTCCTCGCCGGCCTCTCCCTGCTCCCGCTGCACGGCGGCACCCGCAGCAGCTTCTGCCTCACCACCGGCAGCCACACCTGCAGTTACGAGGCCGACCGCTTCACCCTCGTCGTCCAGCTGCTGGTGCTCGGCGGCGCGCTGCTGACCGCGCTGCTGTCCCACGACGCCGTCCGCGACGAACGGCTGCCCGCCGGCGAGTACTGGTTCCTGCTGCTGTCCTCCGCCGCCGGCGCCGTCCTGCTGCCGGCCTCCCGCGACCTCGCCACCCTCGTCGTCGCCCTGGAGGTCGCCTCCCTGCCCGCCTTCGCCCTGGTCGGCCTGCGCCGCGGCGACCGGCGGTCCTCCGAGGCGGCGCTGAAGTTCTTCCTCTCCTCCGTCACCGCCACCGCCGTCACGCTGCTCGGCGTCAGCTTCGTCTACGCGGCCACCGGCACGATGCACCTGACGGACATCGCCCACAGCCTCGGCGACGTCGACCCGCGGCTGGCCGTCCTCGCCCGCACCGGCGTCGTGCTGACCCTCGTCGGCTTCGCCTTCAAGACGGCCGTCGTGCCCTTCCACTTCTGGGTTCCGGAGACGTACGTCGGCGCGCCGCTGCCCGTCGCCGGATACCTGTCCGTGGTCGGCAAGGCGGTCGGTTTCACGGGCATCGCCCTCGTGACGGTCGTCGCGTTCCCGTCGTACGCGAACGTATGGGGCCCCGCGCTCGCCGTCCTCGCCGCCGTCACGATGACCGCCGGCAACGTCGCGGCGCTGCGCCAGTCGGCCGACCGGCGGCACGGCGCGGTCCGGCTGCTCGCCTGGTCTTCGGTCGGCCAGGCGGGCTACCTGCTCGTCCCGCTGGCCGCGGCCGGGTACGCGCGGGAGCCCGGCCGGGCGGTCGGCTCCACGGTGGCGTACGCGCTGATGTACGCGGCGGTGAACCTCGGCGCGTTCGCGGTCGCCGCGCTCGTGGCCCGGACGAGCCCGGCCCAGCGCCTGGCCGACTACCGCGGCCTCTTCGCCCGCCGCCCGCTCGCGGCCCTGTGCCTCGCCTTCTTCCTGCTCTGCCTGGCGGGCCTGCCGCCGGGCGTCATCGGCCTGTTCGCGAAGGTGACGGTCTTCTCGGCGGCGGTGGACGCGGGGCTGGGGTGGCTGGCGGTGGTCATGGCGGTGAACGTCGTGATCGCGCTGTACTACTACCTGCGGTGGGCAGCGGTGCTGTTCCGCGAAGCGCAGGGCGACGGCGTCGTGGCACTGAAGGTGCCTGCGCCCTTGGGCGCGGCGATCGGCCTGGCGGCCGGGGCGGGTGTGGTGCTGTCGGGTGCCCCGCAGCTGGTCCTGCGCTTCGCGTCGGGGACGCTGCTGTAGGGGAGTTCGCCCCTGGCCCGCCCTTTCACCGTTTCCCCGGGGCAAGTCCCCGGACCCGTACCGCCCTCCGGGCTGCCCCTGCGCCCCCTGGACCCCTGAAGCGCCCTGCGGGCGCTGTCCTCAAGCGCCGGACGGGCTGAATCAGCCCGTCCGGCGCTTGAGGACAATGCGGCGGAGCCGCATTGCGGGGTCCGGGGCGGAGCCCCGGTGGGGCGCAGGGGCGAAGCCCCGCCCCACCGCGCGGAGCGCGGTCTCGGGGGCGCAGGGGGGCGAAGCCCCCGCTCACTGTGCGAAGCGCAGTGTCGGGCCGAGGGGCGCAGCCCCGGAAGAAACTGGGGGCACCTCCCAGCGGTAGCTGGGGGAGAAAGGGCGGGACCGGGGCACACCCCCAACCACCCCACCACCGTCACCCGGACGCCGCCACCCCGACCCCCACCCCCCAGGGAACCACCTCCCCCCGCCTCGCGTTGACCAGAGCGAAAGGTTCCACTGGTTCAAGGGTTCCCCTGCCGCACCACTTGGAGGGCGTACCGTGCACCGCCGGCACAACGGGCTCAGGACTGCCGTGCTCCTCGGGGGGCTGTCCGCGCTCATCATCGTCATCGGCAGCGCCTTCGGCCGCACCGGCCTGGTCGTCGCCGTCCTCCTCGCCCTCGGCACCAACGCCTACGCGTACTGGAACAGCGACAAGCTCGCCCTCCGCGCCATGCGCGCCCGCCCCGTCAGCGAGTTCGAGGCGCCGCAGCTCTACCGCATGGTCCGCGAGCTCTCCACCGCCGCCCGCCAGCCCATGCCGCGCCTCTACATCTCCCCGACCGAGGCCCCCAACGCCTTCGCGACGGGACGCAACCCGCGCAACGCCGCCGTCTGCTGCACCGACGGCATCCTGCGCCTCCTCGACGAGCGCGAGCTGCGCGGCGTCATCGGCCACGAGCTGAGCCACGTCTACAACCGCGACATCCTCATCTCCTCCGTCGCGGGCGCCCTCGCCTCCGTCGTGATGTTCCTGGTGAACTTCGCCTGGCTGATCCCCATCGGACGGTCGGACGACGACGAGGGCCCGGGCATCGTCGGCATGATCATGATCATGCTGCTGGGCCCGATCGCCGCCTCCCTCATCCAGCTCGCCGTCAGCCGCTCCCGCGAGTACGAGGCCGACGCGTCCGGCGCCCGCCTCACCGGGGACCCGCTCGCCCTCGCCTCGGCCCTGCGCAAGCTGGAGGCGGGGACCCGGCAGCTCCCTCTCCCGCCGGAGCCCCGCCTCGAAACGGCGAGCCACATGATGATCGCGAACCCCTTCCGCCCGGGCGAGGGGATGTCCAAGCTCTTCTCCACTCACCCGCCGATGGCCGAGCGGATCAGCCGGCTGGAGCGGATGGCCGGTGGCGGCCGGGGCCACTGAGCCCGGGCCCGTCAACCGGAGATCGTCTGCCCGTCGTGCGTGCCTCCCTCGCAGACGAACAGGACGTCCCAGTCCTCCGTCAGGTCGGAGAAGGCGACCGTGCCGCCTCCGGCCTCGCATGTGTCCCAGTCGACATCGGCCGGTCGTGCCTGTGCGGCGGTGGTGGTCCCGAGCACGCTCACGGCGGCCAGCGCCGCTGCGACGATCGCTCTGCGCATCATGGTTCCTCCCGGGTGACGAGAGTGACGACATCCGCCGAATGGCGGCACGCCCCACCATGACCGCCCGGCCGCCCCGCAGCGCGCTGCGTTAGGCCGACCGGGGGACGCGCGTCAGGCCGCCGCCCGCTCCCGGGCCTGCCGCCGGTAACCCCCCGGCGCCTGCCCGTACGCCCGCTTGAATGCCTTCGCGAACGCGAATTCCGACCCATACCCCGACCGCGCCGCCACCGCCGCCAGCGGCGCGTCCGACTCCCGCAGCAACCGCCCCGCCACCGTCATCCGCCAGCGCGTCAGATACGCCACCGGCGGCTCCCCGACCAGGGCCGTGAACCGCCGGGCGAAGGCCGCGCGGGACAGCCCGGAGCGCTCGGCCAGCGACTCCACCGTCCACGCCGCCCCGGGCGCCTCGTGGACGGCCGCCAGCGCCGGGGCGACCGCGGGGTCGCCGAGGGCCGCCGCCCACCCCTCGGCGGACTCCTCCGGCTGCTTCTCCAGCCACGCCCGGAGGATGTAAAGCAGCAACGAATCGATCAGCGAGGGCACGATGCCGTCGGCCCCCGGCCGCGGGTTCTCCACCTCCGCGCCGAGCAGCCGGACGGCGGCGCTCAGCTCGGGGTGCCGGCCGTCCCGCGTCGTCAGGTGGATCACCGCGGGCAGCTGGCGGACGAGCGGGTGCGGCCGTCCCTGGTCGAGGTGGTAGGCGCCGCACAGCAGACTGGTCCGCGGCCCGTCGCCGCCCAGCGACACCGTGCCGATCGGCGAACCGGGCCGGAACGACGCCGAGTTCTCGTCCACCGGGGGCGTCGCGGGATCGTCGGCGAGGACGTGGGCCCGTCCGTCCCGCAGGAAGATCACGTCCCCCTGCGCCAGCCGGACCGGCTCCCGGTGCGAGGCCGCGTCCCGGGAGGGCAGCAGCCAGCAGCCGCCCTGCAGGACGACGTGGAAGCCCGCGCCCTCGACCGCCGGCAGCTGCAGTGCCCACGGCGCGTGGCCGTCGGTGCGCACGGAGGAGGGCCGCCCGGTCCGCATGGAGGCCACGGCCTCGGTGAGGATGTCCACGGCGCCAACCCTATTCAGGTGCCAACCCTGCTCAGACGACGGTCAGTACGACCTTGCCCAGTGCCTGCCCCGACCCCACGAGCTCGTGCGCCCGGCCCGCCTCCGCCAGCGGGAACGTGTCGCGGACGTACGGCCGGATCCGCCCGGCGTCCACGAGCGCGGCGATCTCCGCCAGCGCCGCACCGTCCGGCACCACCGAGATCCCCGCGAAGCGGAAGCCCTCCGCCTCGGTGCGGGCGGCGAGTCCGGCGTCCCGGTGCTCCATGATCGTGACCAGCGTGCCGCCGGGGCGCAGCACGGTCAGCGAACGGGCGCTCGTGGACGTCGAGTCGAGGACCACGTCCACGTCCCGCACGGCCTCCGTGAAGTCGACGGCCCGGTAGTCGATCACCTCGTCGGCCCCGAGACCGCGGACGAACTCGTGCTTCCCCTCACTGGCCAGCGCGATCACATACGCGCCGCGCGCCTTGGCGATCTGCACGGCGAAGTGGCCGACCCCGCCGGCCGCCCGGTGCACCAGCACCCGCTGCCCCTCGCCGACGCCCGCCGCGTCCACCAGCCCCTGCCAGGCGGTGAGGGCGGCCAACGGCAGGGCGGCGGCGTGCACATGGTCGGCCGAGGCGGGCTTGCGGGCGAGGTGCCCGTCGGGGACGGCGACGTACTCGGCGTACGCGTTGGCCGCCCGCGGGAAGAGCGGCATCCCGAACACCTCGTCCCCGACGGCGAACCGGGCCCCCTCGCCCGCCTCCTCCACCACACCCGACACGTCCCACCCGACGCCGAACGGCGGCTCGCCCAGCAGCGGGAACGCCCCCGCCCGTACGGCCACGTCCACCGGGTTCACGGCGCTCGCGTGCACCCTGACGAGCACCTCGCCGGCGCCCGGCACGGGCCGCTCGGCCTCCACGACCTCGAGCACCTCGGGACCACCGACGGACTTCTGCATCACAGCGCGCATGAGGACACTCCCTGAACTGGCCGACCCGGACCGGCCGGCTTGATGTGATCACCGTAGGCAGCCGGGGCAAGCGTCCGAATGGCCTTCCGTCTCGGAAACATGTCCCGGCGTCTTCACCCCCGCTCACCGGCAGTGAGGGCAACCGTGTGTCACCGCCCGGCGTCTCAGTGGCCGAAGAATCGTTCGCGTGGAAGGCTGTTTTTCATGAGGCTCATCCTGAATCTCATCTGGCTGGTCCTCTGTGGCTTCTGGATGGCGATCGGCTACGTCATCGCAGGCTTGATCTGTTTTGTGCTCATTGTGACCATCCCGTTTGGCATTGCCTCTATGCGCATCGCTTCCTACGCCTTGTGGCCGTTCGGGCGGACGACGGTGGAGCGGCGGGACGCGGGCGCGGGGTCGCTGATCGGCAACGTGATCTGGATCGTCTTCGCGGGGTGGTGGCTGGCGCTGGGGCACATCGTCACCGGTATTGCGCTGTGCTGCTCGATCATCGGCATTCCGCTGGGCATCGCGAACTTCAAGCTGATCCCGATCTCGCTGATGCCGCTGGGCCGCGAGATCGTCCCGACGGACGCGCCGTTCGCGACGCGCTGACGACCGCGTGACC
This sequence comes from Streptomyces thioluteus, assembly GCF_039535865.1. Classification (NCBI taxonomy): domain Bacteria; kingdom Bacillati; phylum Actinomycetota; class Actinomycetes; order Kitasatosporales; family Streptomycetaceae; genus Streptomyces; species Streptomyces thioluteus. The sequence goes on along the minus strand of NZ_BAAAXZ010000036.1, from coordinate 27,187 downwards.
CGACGATCGCGTGACCCGACGGCCAGGGGCCCGGCGGAAGGCCGCCGGGCCCCTGGCCGTCGGCGGCGACGAGAGGGTGATGAGAGGATCGATTCATGGCTGTTTCCACCGAGATCGTCCGGGACGCGGGCGACGAGCACACCCTCGCGGTCGTCCTGGGGCACGACACCGACACCAACGCACTCACCGGATCGGTGACCCTGCTCGACCTGGGTGCCGAGGACCCCGCCCTCCGCATCGTCGCCCTGCCGGAGGCGTCCGGTGACGCCCTGGTGCCCCTGATGCGGGAAGCGGCGACCGTGGCACGGGAGGCCGGCGGGACGGCCCTGCGGTGGGTCACGGAGTCCGACGAGACGGACCGGCCGGCCCTGGAGGAGCTCGGCGCCGTCGAGGGGGACGAGGTCCACCGCTGGTGGCGGCTGGAACTCGCCCCCGAAGGCCCCGCGTCAGAGAACCCCGCATCCGAGAACCCCGCGTCCGGCGAAGCCGCCGCCTTCCGCCTGACGCGCGAAGACGCCCTGTTCGAGGTGGAGTTCGACGGTGCCACGGCGGTCCTGGCGCACGACCGCGAGGAGGAGGGCACCGCCGCCGGCCTCACCGAGCTCACCGCCGCCGTGGTGGCGAAGGTGCGCGCCGAGCGCCCCGGGACGCGCGAGGTCCTGGCCTACGCCGCCCCGGACGACGACCACCTCAACTCGGCGCTGTCTGCAGCGGGTTTCGCCCCGACGCGGCAGCGGGCCGTGGAGTACCACCTGCCCCTGTAGGCAGGCTGCTTTCGGCCAACGTCACGCCTTTCCCTGCCAAGCTCCCCGGCTCCCAGCAGAGTTGGGGAGCCGCAGAGTTCGGGGAGCCGCGCACCGTCCGCGCGGCCCGAGGGAAGGGAACCGTCCACGTGCCCATCAGCAAGCCGCGGCTGCGTGCCGCCGCCGTGACCACCGCAGCCGTCCTCGCCGTGGGGGCTCCCACGGCGTACGCCGCCCTCGACCCCGGCAGCGACACGTCCACCACCGCGCAGTCCGCGGCCGTACGCGGCAAGCCGTATGTCGGCACGCACCTCTACTTCGGCACCGGGCGCAACGACGGCAGGCCGGACGTGACGGAGAAGCAGTTCCTGGCGTTCGTGACCAGGACCGTCACGCCGAGATTCCCGGACGGCCTGACCATCGAGGACGCCCGCGGCCAGTGGCGCAACGCGAAGGGCGTCGTCATCCGCGAGCGCTCCTACGAGCTGACGCTGCTCTACCCGAAGTCCCAGGCGCGGACGAAGGACTCGGGCATCGAGGCCATCCGCTCCGCCTACAAGAAGGAGTTCCGCCAGGAGTCCGTGATGCGGGCGGACGAGGCGGCGAACGTCGACTTCTGAGCGGCCCGCACCGGCCCGCACCGGCCCGTACCGGCCCGGATTGACCTCGGATCCCGGGGCGGAATTGCACCACGGGCGAGGTCTTTCGGCTCCGTAGAGTCGTTCTCGCAACGACGGAGCGACACACGGGAGACCCGGACATGACCGCCGCGAACCACCACGCCGTACTGACCCGCGCCGCCGGGGCGGAGACCGCGAGCGACCCCAGCAGCGTCATGACCCTCCTGGCCGACGCCGACGCCACCGGCGGGCAACTGACCAGCTACCGCTCGCGGTTCGCCGCGGGGGCCGTCGGCGCCCCGGCGCACTTCCACACCCGCGCCTCCGAGCTCTTCTACGTCCTCGATGGCGCGCTGCGGGTGCTGGTGGGCGAGGAGGTCACCGTGCTGAACGCCGGCGACTTCCTCGTCGTACCGCCGCACACCCCGCACGCCTTCGCCGCCGCACCCGGGCACGAGGCGGACGTGCTGTTCGTCTTCACGCCCGGCCTGCCGCGCTTCGATTACCTGCGGCTGCTGGGCCGGGTGATGCGCGGCGAGGCGGACCCGCGCGAGATCCGGGAGTCCTCCGAGCGGTTCGACAACCACTACGTGGACAGCCCGGCCTGGCGCGCCGCGCTCGGCGAGGCGTCCTGACGCCGGACGCGACGAGGGCGCGCCGCGGAAGGTCGGAAACCTTCCCCGGCGCGCCCTCGTGTCGGCGGCTCAAGCGCCCTTGCGTCAGCGGTAGTTGACGAACTGGAGGGCGAAGTCCAGGTCCTTGCCCTTGAGCAGGGCCTGGACGGCCTGCAGGTCGTCGCGGCTCTTGGAGGAGACGCGCAGTTCGTCGCCCTGGACCTGGGCCTTGACGCCCTTGGGGCCCTCGTCGCGGATGATCTTGGCGACCTTCTTCGCGTTCTCCTGGGTGATGCCGTCCTGGAGCGAGGCGAAGATCTTGTACTCCTTGCCGGAGACCTGCGGCTCGTCCGCCTCCAGCGCCTTCAGCGAGATGCCCCGCTTGACGAGCTTGGACTGGAAGACGTCGAGGATCGCCTTGACGCGCTCCTCGGAGTTGGCGCGCATCTCGATCTTCTCGCCGGACCAGGCGATCGAGGCGCCGACGTTCTTGAAGTCGTAGCGCTGCGAGATCTCCTTGGCGGCCTGGTTGAGGGCGTTGTCGACCTCCTGCCGCTCGACCTTCGAGACGATGTCGAAACTGGAGTCGGCCATATTGAGTTGGCTCCTCGTGCGTAGATTCCGTCAGGGGGGCGCGGCGTGGGGCGTCCCGGGGAGCGCCGCCCGGCGGAAGGGCCGGGACGGGCCGGGGACGGCCGCCCCGCAAGCCTAGTCACCCGGGGGCGGATCGGGCGGCTGCGAACCGAGTGGCGGAGCACCCCTGGTCATCGGGTATGGTTTACGTCGTTGCCCAGGGGCTCGAAAGAGAATCCGAGGCGACGAACCCATGGCGGTGTGCCCGAGTGGCCAATGGGAGCGGACTGTAAATCCGTCGGCTTAGCCTACCCAGGTTCGAATCCTGGCGCCGCCACCGGTTGAGGCCCCCGTCCTTTCGAGGACGGGGGCCTTTCCGTATGCCCTCTGCATGCTCTCTGCGGTTCTAGCCCTCCGCGGCGGCCCGTACGGCCTCGTCCACCGGCACCGTGCCACCGATCAGTTCCAGCGTGCCGCCGGCCGTGCGCGGCTCGTCGAGCAGCGCGACGAGGACGGCCGCGACGTCGTCGCGGGTCACGTCGCCGCGTCCGGTGGACGTGCCCAGGGCGACCAGGCCCGTGCCCGGTTCGTCGGTCAGCCGGCCGGGGCGCAGGACGGTCCAGTCCAGGCCGGGCCGGGAGCGGACCTCCGCGTCGGCCGCGCCCTTGGCGCGCAGGTAGGCGGCGAAGACGGGGTCGGTGCCCGCGGGCGGCTCGCGGTCGGCGCCCATCGCGGAGACGACGACGAAGCGCCGCACCCCGGCGGCCTCCGCCGCGTCGGCGAAGAGCACGGCCGCGGCGCGGTCCACGGTGTCCTTGCGGGCGGTCCCGCTGCCGGGGCCCGCGCCGGCCGCGAAGACGGCCGCGTCGGCGCCCCTCCAGATGCCGGGCGATGTCCGCGACGGACGCCGACTCCAGGTCGCAGACGACGGGTTCGGCCCCGGCGGCGAGCAGGTCGCCCGCCTGTTCGGTCCGGCGGATGATGCCGGAAACCTCGTCACCGCGCGCGGCGAGCAACCGCTCCAGCCGCAGCGCGATCTGTCCATGTCCACCAGCGATCACAATGCGCATGATCCGACCGTACGTCGGGGTGCGACGCCCGGTCAGGAGGACGGTTCGCCGCCGCGCGGCGACTGCCGGGGCAGCTCCAGGGCCGTGGTGCCCGCGCAGTGCCGGAACTCGCGGATCGCGCTCGTGCGGGCGACCACCCGGCCGCGGTGCACCACCAGGCGGCTGTAGCCGAGCGAGAGCACCCCGGCGATCCCGCCGCCGCGGACGGCCAGCAGCTCGGCCGGGAAGCCGGCCTCCACCCGCACCTCGGCCAGGCCCATCGCCGCCCGCGCCTGGCCGCTGACGGCCTCGTACGCCTCCTCGGGACCCAGTTCGCCGCGCGAGGCGAGCAGGAAGGCGGCCTCCAGCGGATCGCCCCGGCCAACCGGGTTGGCGGCGTCGCGGACGGCCCCGCTGCCGGCGGTGACGCGGACGCCGGCGGCGCGCAGCAGCCGGACGGGCGCGGAGTGGGAGACCCGGTAGCGGGATCCGGCGGTCACCCCGCAGTCGCCCTGCGGCAGGCAGGCCACGGTCACCCCGGCGGCGGCGAGCTGTTCGGCGGCGCGCACGGCGGTCTCGCGCGGCAGCCGGGCGAGACCGCCGCAGGGGCCGAGGGTGACGGCCGGGCGCAGCCCGCCGGCCATCGCGGCGAGCCGGGCCAGCCGGGGCGGGTCGTCGGCGTCGGTGTGCAGATCCACGGCGCAGCCGTGCTCGGCCGCGACCCGCAGGACGGCCTCGGCGTAGCCGGTGGGGTCCGGGTCGAGGTCGGGGCACCCGCCGACCGCGGTGGCGCCCATCTTGACCGCGTCCCGGAGCATGGCCAGGCCGTCGGCCCCGGCGACGCCGGTGAGCAGCCGGGGGACGGCGACGGCGGTCAGGTCGGTGAGCTCGCGCAGGGCGCGGCGGGCGGCCAGGGCGCCCTCGAGCGCGCGCAGGCCCTGGACGTCGCCGACGCGGACGTGGGAGCGCAGCGCGGTCGCGCCGTGGCCGAGCTGGAGCAGGGCGGCCTCGGTGACGCGCCGCTGGACGTCCTCGACGCCGTCGGGGACGGGCCCGTCGAGGTCGGCGGTGAGGGCGGTGTCGCAGTGCGCGTGCGGGTCGGCGGGGGCCGGCAGGAGCAGATAGCCGGCCAGGTCGCAGCGCACGCCCGGGGCGAGGCTGCCGGCCGTGCCGACGGCCTCGATGCGGCCGCCGCTGAGGCGGACGTCCACCACGCGGCCGTCGGCGAGGTGCGCGTCACAGAGCACCAGGGGGTTCTCGCCGGGGCCGCCGCCGGGCGGGGACGTGGCGTCGCCGTCGGGGTTGCGTGCGGGCTGCGGCTGGTTGTCGGGCATTGCGCTCCTACGGGCCGGGGCAGGCGTTCACGCAGCGTGGTCCGAGCGTAGGCCGCGTACGGAGCGGGTTCGGGGAGGGCGGCGACCGGCGGGCAATAGTCGTACCGGAGCGGCTCGCGGGGCGGAGGGGACGGCGGTGCGCGGGGGCCTCCGGATACGGATTTCACCTTCGGCCGCAGACCGTGTAATGTCTTCCTCGCTCGCCCCAATAGCTCAGTCGGCAGAGCGTCTCCATGGTAAGGAGAAGGTCAACGGTTCGATTCCGTTTTGGGGCTCTGGTGTGAGAGGTTTCCCCGCCTTCGGGCGGGGAAGTTCTCCCACATCACAGCGGTGTAGCTCAGTCGGTAGAGCAAGCGGCTCATAATCGCTGTGTCACCGGTTCAAGTCCGGTCACCGCTACACATAGTAGCCGATTGCGGGGTCGGTCCTCCGATCGGCTACTCTTGTCTGCGTTAATCCGTCCATCCGTCAAGGAGCACTCACGTGGCTGCCACCGACGTCCGCCCGAAGATCACGCTGGCCTGCGTGGAGTGCAAGGAGCGGAACTACATCACCAAGAAGAACCGGCGTAATGACCCGGACCGTCTTGAGATGAAGAAGCACTGCCCGCGTTGCAACGCGCACACCGCGCACCGCGAAACGCGATAAGAGGCAACAGTCTCGTTCACGAGGCCGTCCCCGATTCCTGGGGGCGGCCTCGTGGCGTATCCACACCCAGGAGGTGCCGAGCCGATGGCGCTCGACCAGTCCTTCGTCGGACGGACCTATCCGGCCACCGCCCCCTACGAGGTCGGCCGCGAGAAGATCCGTGAATTCGCCGAGGCCGTCGGCGATGCGAATGTGGCGTACACCGACCCTGCCGCCGCCCGGGCGCTCGGGTACCCGGACGTGATCGCTCCGCCGACCTTTGTGTTTGCCGTCACTTTCAAGGCCGCCGGCGAGGTGATCCAGGACCCGCAGCTGGGTCTGGACTACAGCCGGGTCGTCCACGGTGACCAGCGCTTCGCGTACACCCGCCCGGTGCGCGCGGGGGACCGGCTGACGGTCACCTCCACCATCGAGACGATCAAGTCGATGGCCGGCAACGATCTTCTGACCATTCGCGGCGAGGTGCACGACGAGCGCGGTGAGCACGTCGTGACCGCCCACACGATGCTGGTGGCGCGCGCCGCCGAGGAGGCGTGATGACCGCCCGGATCTCCTACGACGACGTCGAGGTCGGCACGGAGCTGCCGGCCGGGACCTTCCCCGTGACGCGCGACACCCTGGTGCGCTACGCCGGTGCCTCGGGGGACTTCAACCCGATCCACTGGAACGAGAAGTTCGCCAAGGAGGTCGGGCTGCCGGACGTGATCGCGCACGGCATGTTCACCATGGCCGAGGCGATCCGTGTGGTCACCGACTGGACCGGCGACCCGGGCGCCGTCGCCGAGTACGGCGTGCGCTTCACCAAGCCGGTCGTCGTGCCCAACGACGAGAAGGGCGCGGTCGTCGAGGTCACCGGCAAGGTCGCGGCCAAGCTGGACGACGAGGCGCGGACCGTGCGGGTGGACCTGGTGGCGACCAGCGCCGGGCAGAAGGTGCTGGGCATGTCGCGGGCCGTGGTGCGACTGGCCTGACCGGGGCGGCCGGTTCCGGGGGTTGTCGGGTTAGTGATTAGCCACTAATCTCTCGGCCATGGTCAGGATGAGCGCGGAGGAGCGGCGCGAGAGCGTCGTCCGGGCGGCGATCGCGGAGTTCGCGAGGGGTGGCTACCACGGCACTTCCACCGAGGCGATCGCCCGCCGGGTGGGGGTCTCCCAGCCCTATCTCTTCCGCCTCTTCCCCGGGAAGCAGGCGATCTTCCTCGCCGCGGTCGAGCGCTGCCAGCAGGAGATCCTGCGCACCTTCCGGGAGGCGTCCGAGGGGGTCGCCCCCGAGGACGCCAAGCGCACCATGGGCCTGGCCTACGAGGACCTGATCGCCCGCGACCGGGGACACGCTGCTGATGCTGCTCCAGATGTGCGTCGCGGTCTCGGCCGCCGAGGCCGCGGGGGACGCGGAGTTCGGCCGCCCGATCCGGGCCGGCTGGGAGGAACTGCGGGACCACGTCCACGCCGCCCTCGGCGGTGACGCGAAGGCGTCGTCCCGGTTCATGGGGCACGGCATGCTCATCAACGCCCTGGTGTCGCTGGGGTTCCCCACCGATCACCGGGTGTGGGACGGGCTGCCGCAGGAGTGAGCCGCCCGGTCGCCGGGCGGCTTTTTTTATGACCGCGAAAGTTAGTGACTGCTTAATAAGTAAGCGGGTAGGCATCACTCCAGGGGGAGAAATGGATCGTCACTCCGCACGCCGGGCCGTCTGGGCTCTGGTGATCTCCGGCGCCGCCGGCTTCATGGCCGCGCTCGACAACTCGTCGTCACCACCGCGCTGCCCTCCATCCGCGCCGACCTCGGCGGGACACCGGCGGACCTCGAATGGACGGTCAGCGCCTACACGCTCACGTACGCCGTGCTCCTGATGTTCGGCGCCGCGCTCGGCGACCGGTTCGGCCGGCGCCGGCTCTTCACCCTCGGGCTGCTCGTCTTCACCGGCGCCTCCGCCGCCGCGGCCCTCGCGCCCGGGATCGAGGGCCTGATCGCCGCCCGTGCCGTCCAGGGCGCCGGCGCCGCGGTCATGACGCCGATCGGCCTCACCCTGCTCACCGCCGCTACCCCGCCCGAGCGGCGCGGCACCGCCTTCGGCATCTGGGGGGCCGTGAACGGCCTCGCCGTGGCCACCGGTCCGCTCATCGGCGGCGGGCTGACGGAACACGTCTCCTGGCACTGGATCTTCTGGCTCAACGTGCCCATCGGCCTCCTGCTGCTGCCCCTCGTCCGGCTGCGGATGGACGAGTCCCGCGCGCCGGGCGCCCGCCTCGACGCCCGCGGGACGCTCCTGGTCAGCACCGGTCTCTTCGGCATCGTCTTCGCAGTGGTGAACGTCAACGCCCACGGCTGGACCAGTGGCCGGGTCCTCACCGGGCTGATCGCCGGCGGACTGCTGCTGGGCGCGTTCCTCTGGCACTGCTCCGCCCATGAGAACCCCATGCTGCCGCTGCGTCTCTTCCGCAACAGGGCCTTCAGCGGCATCAATGCGGCCGGGCTGCTGATGTTCTTCGGGATGTTCGGTTCGATCTTCCTGCTCAGCCAGTTCCTCCAGAACGTCGGCGGGTACGCGCCCACCGAGGCGGGGCTGCGGATGCTCCCGTGGACCGGCACGGCGATGCTCGTCGCCCCCCTCGCGGGCTACCTCGCCGACCGGGTCGGCGGCCGGATCGTGGTCGTCTGCGGCCTGGTCCTCCAGGCCGCCGGGCTCACGCTCTACGCGCTGACGATCTCCGCCGACGTCCCGTACGCCGTCCAGCTGCCCGCGCTGATCGTCGGCGGGACCGGCATGGCCCTCTACTTCGCCCCCGCGTCCGCCCTGGTCATGTCCTCGGTGCTCCCCGCCGAGCAGGGCATCGCCTCCGGCGCCAACAGCGCCCTGCGCGAGCTGGGCGGGGCGCTCGGGGTCGCCGTGCTCGGCTCGGTCTTCGCCGCGCGGGGCGGCTACGGGTCGCCGCAGCGCTTCGTGGACGGGATCACACCGGCGCTGTGGATCGGGGCGGCGGGCGTCGCCCTCGCGGCGGTGGCGGCGGCGCTGGCACCGCCCCGGGCCGCGGCCCCGGCGGCTCCGGCGCCCGCTCGGGACCGGGAGCCGGCCGGGGTCTGACGTCCGCCCCGTACCCTTGTCGCCGTGCAGGAACTCCACGACACCCCCCTCGCCCCCCTGACCACCTTCCGCCTCGGCGGCCCCGTCGCCCGGCTGATCACGGCCGTCACCGACGACGAGGTGATCGCGGCCGTGCGCGAGGCGGACGACGCCGGTGTGCCGCTGCTGATCATCGGCGGCGGCAGCAACCTCGTGATCTCCGACAAGGGGTTCGAGGGCACCGCCCTGCGCATCGCGACCACCGGCTTCTCGCTCGACGGCACCCGCCTCGAACTCGCCGCCGGCGAGAACTGGTCCGAGGCCGTGGCCCGTACGGTCGGGGCCGGTCTCGCCGGCGTCGAGTGCATGGCCGGGATCCCCGGCTCGGCCGGCGCCACGCCGATCCAGAACGTGGGCGCGTACGGCCAGGAGGTCTCCACCACGATCACCGAGGTCGTGGCGTACGACCGCCGGGCCGGCGAGGTCGTCGTCCTCCCGAACGCCGAGTGCGGCTTCTCCTACCGGCACAGCCGGTTCAAGCAGGACCCCTCGCGGTACGTGGTGCTGCGCGTCCGCTTCGAGCTGGAGGACGCGGGCGGGCTGTCGGCGCCCCTGCGCTACGCCGAGACGGCCCGCGTCCTGGGCGTCTCCGCCGGGGACCGCGTCCCCCTCGCCGCCGCCCGCGAGACGGTGCTGCGGCTGCGCGCCGGCAAGGGCATGGTGCTCGACGCGGAGGACCACGACACGTGGTCGGCGGGTTCGTTCTTCACCAACCCCGTGCTGACCGCCGCCGAGCACGAGGCGTTCCTCGCACGGGCGGCGGAGCGGCTCGGGGACGGCGTCGTCCCGCCGGCGTACCCCGCGGGGGACGGCCTGGTGAAGACGTCGGCGGCGTGGCTGATCGACAAGGCGGGCTTCACGAAGGGGTACGGCTCCGGGCCGGCCCGGATCTCCACGAAGCACACGCTGGCCCTGACGAACCGGGGCTCGGCGACGACGGAGGATCTGCTGGCGCTGGCGCGTGAGGTGCGGGACGGGGTGCGGGAGGCGTTCGGGGTGACGCTGGTGAATGAGCCGGTGACGGTGGGCGTGAGCCTGTAGGGGGATTTCGCCCCGGTCCCGCCCTTTCACCGTTTCCCCCGGGGCTCCGCCCCTGCGCGACCCGGCTTGCGCGCTGCCGCGCGGGGTGGGCGGGGCTTCGCCCCTGCACCCCACCGGGGGCTGCGCCCCCTGGCCCCCTGAAACCGCGCTTCGCGCGGTTGTCCCTCAAGCGCCGGACGGGCTGAAATAGCCCGTCCGGCGCTTGAGGACGAACGCGGCGCAGCCGCGTTGCAGGGCCCAGGGGCGCAGCCCCGGAAGCGGGGTGCCGGGCCGAGGGGCGCAGCCCCGGGGGGAAAACGGTGAAAGGGCGGGGCGGGGAGAACTACCCCACCGGGCCGCCCAGCCACGCCTCGATCCCCGCCAGCAGCCGCCCCTTCACATCCCCCGGCGCCATAGACCCCCGCACCGACTGCCGCGCCAGCTCCGCCAGTTCCCCGTCCGTGAAGCCGTGGTGCTCCCGCGCCAGCTCGTACTGCGCCGCGAGACGCGAGCCGAAGAGGAGCGGGTCGTCCGCGCCCAGGGCTATCGACACCCCCGCCTCGTACAGCGTGCGCAGCGGCACGTCCGACGGCTTCTCGTAGACGCCGAGCGCGACGTTGGACGACGGGCAGACCTCGCAGGTCACGCCCTGTTCCGCCAGCCGTCGCAGCAGCCGCGGGTCCTCCGCGGCCCGCACCCCGTGGCCGACCCGCCCGGCGTGCAGGTCGTCCAGGCAGTCCCGGATGCTGCTCGGCCCGGACAGCTCGCCGCCGTGCGGGGCGGCCAGCAGCCCGCCCTCGCGGGCGATCTGGAACGCCCGGTCGAAGTCCCGGGCGAGGCCGCGCCGTTCGTCGTTGGAGAGCCCGAAACCCACCACGCCCCGGTCCGCGTAGCGCACCGCGAGGCGGGCCAGCGTCCGGGCGTCGAGCGGGTGTTTCATCCGGTTCGCGGCGATCAGGACGCGCATGCCCAGACCCGTGTCCCGGGACGCCCGGTCCACGGCGTCCATGATGACCTCCAGGGTGGGGATGAGCCCGCCCCAGCCGTGGCGCGTACGACGTGGGGTCCACCTGGATCTCCAGCCAGCCCGAGCCGTCCCGGACGTCCTCCTCGGCCGCCTCGAAGACCAGCCGTTGGATGTCCTCGGGAGTGCGCAGGCAGGAGCGCGCGATGTCGTAGAGCCGCTGGAAGCGGAACCAGCCGCGCTCGTCCGTCGCCCGCAGCCGGGGCGGTTCGCCGCTGCTCAGCGCTTCGGGGAGGTGCACTCCGTACTTGTCGGCCAGTTCGAGCAGGGTCGAGGGCCGCATGGAACCGGTGAAGTGCAGGTGCAAATGCGCCTTGGGCAGCAGTCGGACGTCGCGTACGTTCTCCATTCCGGGATCCTGCCGCATGCGGCACGTCGACCGGAAGGCACTTTCTCCAAAGGGGGACCAAAGGGGGAAGGGCCACCCCCGGAATTCCGGGAGCGGCCCTTCAGCGAAGCGGCTGTGAAGCGGCCGTCAGTCCCGCGCCTCGGCGAGCAGCTTCTGGATCCGGGAGACGCCCTCGACCAGGTCCTCGTCGCCCAGCGCGTAGGACAGCCGCAGATAGCCCGGCGTGCCGAACGCCTCGCCCGGAACGACCGCGACCTCGGCCTCCTCCAGGATCAGCGCCGCCAGCTCCACCGACGTGGCCGGCCGCTTCCCGCGGATCTCCTTGCCGAGCAGCGCCTTGACCGAGGGGTACGCGTAGAACGCGCCCTCCGGCTCCGGGCAGAGGACGCCGTCGATCTCGTTGAGCATCTGGACGATCTTCCGCCGGCGGCGGTCGAAGGCGACCTTCATCTCCTCGACGGCCGTCAGGTCGCCGGACACGGCGGCCAGGGCGGCCCGCTGGGCCACGTTGCTGACGTTGGACGTGGCGTGCGACTGGAGGTTGGTCGCGGCCTTGACCACGTCCTGCGGGCCGACGATCCACCCCACGCGCCAGCCGGTCATGGCGTACGTCTTGGCGACGCCGTTGACGACGATGCACTTGTCGCGCAGCTCCGGCACCACGACCGGCAGCGACGAGAACTCGGCGTCGCCGTAGACCAGGTGCTCGTAGATCTCGTCGGTGAGCACCCACAGCCCGTGCTCCGCCGCCCAGCGGCCGATCTCCTCGACCTGGGCGCGCGTGTAGACGGCGCCGGTCGGGTTGGAGGGGGAGACGAAGAGCAGCACCTTGGTGCGCTCGGTGCGGGCGGCCTCCAGCTGCTCGACGGAGACCCGGTAGCCGGTGGTCTCGTCGGCGACGACCTCGACCGGGACGCCGCCCGCGAGGCGGATCGACTCGGGGTAGGTGGTCCAGTACGGGGCCGGGACGATGACCTCGTCGCCCGGGTCGAGGATCGTGGCGAAGGCCGAGTAGATGGCCTGCTTGCCGCCGTTGGTGACGAGCACCTGGGATGCCTCGACCTCGTAGCCGGAGTCGCGCAGCGTCTTCGCCGCGATGGCGGCCTTCAGCTCGGGGAGGCCGCCGGCCGGGGTGTAGCGGTGGTTCTTCGGGTCGCGGCACGCCTCGACGGCGGCCTCGACGATGTAGTCCGGGGTGGGGAAGTCCGGCTCGCCCGCGCCGAAGCCGATCACCGGACGCCCGGCGGCCTTGAGGGCCTTGGCCTTGGCGTCCACGGCGAGCGTCGCGGACTCGGAGATCGCCCCGATGCGGGTGGAGACCCGGCGGTCGGTGGGGGCCTGCGCGGCGGGGAAGGGAGCGGTGGCATCGGTCATGCAGGCATCGTCCCAGACCGGGGACGAACCGGGCGGCCGCGTTCCACGAAGCGGTCACGAAGCGGTACGGAGAGGCCGTTTCCGAAGGTCGCGGCAGTATCTGTTCGACGCGGAGGCGGGAAGCACGTACACTCATGCGTCGTTGGCCTCTCCACGGCGAATCCGCACCGGGCACACCGTGCTCCCGGACGGATGCGGTAGGTTGGGGGGAACCACAAAGGGTCGTAGCTCAATTGGTAGAGCACTGGTCTCCAAAACCAGCGGTTGGGGGTTCAAGTCCCTTCGGCCCTGCTACACGCATCGTCACTGAGGTGCGTGCGTACGCAGCTGTTGCACCGCCGTGCGGCTCAACCGGGCGCGGCACGGCCACGACCCGGATTCAGGTGAGGACGTAGTGACGGAAGCCCTGGGCTCCACCGCGACGCCTGAAAGCGGTCGTCCCGAGGACGAGGTCGCCGTCAAGAAGCGCCGTGGCGGCAAGCGCGGCAAGAAGGGCCCGCTGGGCCGTCTCGCGCTTTTCTACCGCCAGGTCGTGGCGGAGCTCCGCAAGGTCGTCTGGCCCTCTCGCGGCCAGCTCTCGACGTACACCACCGTGGTGATCGTCTTCGTCGTCATCGTCATTGGTCTCGTGACCGTGATTGACTATGGGTTCAGCAACGCCGTCAAGTACGTCTTCGGCTGAGCCCGTCCGCGCGCAGGGCGGTTCGTTTCCGGGAGGTACTTCCGGAGAGCCGCCTTTTTGCACGTTCCACCTCTTGAAGACCAGGAAGAAGCAGCCACGTGTCTGACCCGAACCTGAACCCCGACGCCATCGAGCCCGTCGAGGCGGCAGAGGCCGACGTGGACGCGGCTGTCTCGGCCGAGGTCGAGGGTGACGCTGCGGCCGCTGAGCAGGAGCCGGCCGAGGCCGCCGAGAGCGTCGACGAGGAGGCCCCGGCCGAGGCCGAGGAGTCCGCCGAAGCCGTCGAGGCCGCGGAGGCCGTCGTCGAGGCCGCAGAGGCCGTCGAGGAAGAGGCCCCCGCCGCCGACCCGGTCGCCGCGCTCCGCGACGAGCTGCGCGGGCTGCCCGGCGAGTGGTACGTCATCCACACCTACGCGGGCTACGAGAACCGCGTGAAGACCAACCTCGAGCAGCGCGCCGTCTCGCTGAACGTCGAGGACTACATCTTCCAGGCCGAGGTGCCGCAGGAAGAGGTCGTCCAGATCAAGAACGGCGACCGCCGCACCGTCCGCCAGAACAAGCTCCCCGGCTACGTGCTGGTGCGCATGGACCTGACGAACGAGTCCTGGGGCGTCGTCCGCAACACCCCGGGCGTCACCGGCTTCGTGGGCAACGCCTACGACCCGTACCCGCTGACCCTGGACGAGATCGTCAAGATGCTCGCCCCGGAGGCCGAGGCGAAGGCCGCCAAGGAGGCCGCCGAGGCCGAGGGCCGCCCGGCCCCGAGCCGCAAGGTCGAGGTCCAGGTGCTGGACTTCGAGGTCGGCGACTCGGTCACCGTCACCGACGGCCCGTTCGCCACCCTCCAGGCCACGATCAACGAGATCAACGCCGACTCGAAGAAGGTCAAGGGCCTCGTCGAGATCTTCGGCCGCGAGACCCCGGTCGAGCTGAGCTTCGACCAGATCCAGAAGAACTAGCCCCACGCTTCCGAGAGGCCAGACCATGCGGTCTGGCCTCTCGGTTTTTGGTCCGGCCGCGTTACCCGTTATCGTGGTGCGGTATGCCTGCGAGCAGTGTGTCGTGGGCAAAAAACTCTCACTAGGACCCGGAGAGAGCAATGCCTCCCAAGAAGAAGAAGGTCACGGGGCTTATCAAGCTCCAGATCAGCGCCGGTGCCGCGAACCCGGCTCCGCCGGTCGGCCCCGCGCTGGGCCAGCACGGCGTCAACATCATGGAGTTCTGCAAGGCCTACAACGCCGCGACCGAGTCGCAGCGTGGCATGGTCGTGCCGGTGGAGATCACGGTCTACGAGGACCGTTCCTTCACCTTCGTCACGAAGACTCCGCCGGCCGCGAAGCTGATCCTGAAGGCCGCGGGCGTGGAGAAGGGCTCCGGCGAGCCGCACAAGACCAAGGTCGCCAAGATCACCGAGGCGCAGGTCCGCGAGATCGCCACCACCAAGATGCCCGACCTGAACGCCAACGACCTGGACGCCGCGTCCAAGATCATCGCTGGCACCGCCCGTTCCATGGGCATCACGGTCGAGGGCTGATCCCCAGCCTTCAGGCACCACCCCCGTGGAAGGGCCGGCGCTGGCCCGGACCACGACTCCATAGCACTGAGGAGAAGCAGTGAAGCGCAGCAAGACTCTCCGCGCTGCGGACGCCAAGGTCGACGCGGAGCGCCTGTACGCCCCGCTCGAGGCCGTCCGTCTCGCCAAGGAGACCTCCGCCACCAAGTTCGACGCGACCGTCGAGGTTGCCTTCCGCCTGGGCGTCGACCCGCGCAAGGCCGACCAGATGGTCCGCGGCACCGTGAACCTTCCGCACGGCACCGGTAAGACCGCCCGGGTCCTGGTCTTCGCGACCGGTGACCGTGCCGAGGCCGCGCGTGCCGCCGGCGCCGACATCGTCGGTGCGGACGAGCTCATCGACGAGGTCGCCAAGGGCCGCCTGGACTTCGACGCCGTCGTCGCCACCCCGGACCTCATGGGCAAGGTCGGCCGCCTCGGCCGCGTGCTCGGTCCCCGTGGTCTGATGCCGAACCCGAAGACCGGCACCGTCACCCCGGACACGGCCAAGGCCGTGACCGACATCAAGGGCGGCAAGATCGAGTTCCGCGTCGACAAGCACTCGAACCTGCACTTCATCATCGGCAAGGTTTCGTTCGATGACGCGAAGCTGGTCGAGAACTACGCCGCGGCGCTGGAGGAGATCCTCCGTCTGAAGCCGTCCGCCGCGAAGGGCCGCTACATCAAGAAGGCGACCCTGACCACCACCATGGGCCCCGGCATCGCGCTGGACTCCAACCGCACCCGCAACCTGCTGGTCGAGGACGAGACCGTCTGAGACAGCTCGCGCGGCGCGTGAACCAAGGGGCCGGCCCCTGCACCTTCCCGGTGCGGGGGCCGGCCCTTTTTTGCTGTCCTCCTGTCGGACCGCTGGGTTATCGTTCGGGCGAACGTAAAGGCAAAGCAATATCCAAAGGTGGGGACATGTCCAGCAAGTCCACGGTCCGTCGCGTCGGTATTTCGCTTTCCGCGGCCGCGATTCTCGTCGGCGCCGTCGCGTGCGACTCCGACGACAAGAAGGACGACAAGAAGAGCGACAAGAGCGCCTCCCAGGGCGCTGCCAAGTCCTCGGACGACCGCAGCCCCGTCCAGGCCCTCCAGGCGGCCTACAAGAAGACCAGCGCCGTGAAGTCGGCCAAGGTGCACATGACCACGTCCGCGACCGGCACCACGCCGTCGGAGAGCGGCGAGATGGTCATGGACGGCGTCATGGCCTGGAACCCGACCGCCGCGGACCTGACGATGACCGGCGGGCCGTCCATGGGCGGCGGCTCCGGCAAGACGCGCATGATCATGCTGGACAGCGCGATGTACATGCAGATGCCGGCCGAGTCCATGAAGGACGCCCCCGCCGAGCTGCGCTCCAAGAAGTGGATGAAGATCGACCTCAAGGACGCGCCCACCGCGGAGCTGCAGAAGCAGATGACCGCGAAGATGGACAACGCCAACCAGGACCCGGCCAAGCAGATGGCCGCCCTGCTGGACTCCCCGAGCCTCAAGCGCGTCGGCGAGGAGACCGTCAACGGCGTCAAGGCCCAGCATTACAAGGGGACGCTGACTCTCGACGAAATGCTCAAGGGCAAGGAGTCGGCCAAGGTCATGGACGCCAAGGAGCGCGAAAAGCTCCTGGAGAACGCCAAGAAGGCCGGCATCAAGGGTTACGACACCGAATTCTGGGTCAATGGCGAGGACCTTCCGGTGAAAATGATCATGGGAATGGACACCGCCCAGGGCAAGGTGAAGATCAACATCGATTACACCGACTACGGCACCAAGGCCGACGTCAAGGCGCCGCCGGCCGACGAGACCGCCGACTTCGCCCAGATGATGAAGGACCTGGCGAAGAGCATCGAGGACGCCAAGAAGCAGTCCTGACCCGATTTGCCACGGCGCGGGTCGTTCACCTACTGTGTTCCGGAAGCCAAAGACCGCTGGTCGTTGCTGCGCCTTCGCTCGAAGGTGTGGTGGCCGAAGGATCCGCTAGCTGCGGGCGACCTGCGCAGGTGACTGTGGTTGAACTCCCACTGGGACGACTGGATGCCAGCCGTTCATTGTGGTCGAGTCACGCCCCGAGCGCCCGCGCCGGGGCGTTTCGTTTTGCCCAGGTCCCTTCTCGCGCCTATGCGGTCCTATTCACCCGGAAGGAGGCCGAGGCTCATGGCGAGGCCCGACAAGTCCGCCGCGGTTGCCGAGCTGACGGACAAGTTCCGCAGCTCCAACGCCGCCGTGCTGACTGAGTACCGCGGTCTCACCGTGGCGCAGCTCAAGACGCTGCGTCGTTCGCTCGGTGAGAACGCCCAGTACGCCGTGGTGAAGAACACGCTGACCAAGATCGCGGCCGGTGAGGCCGGGATCACGCTGGCGGACGAGCTTTTCGCTGGTCCGACCGCCGTCGCCTTCGTCACCGGTGACCCGGTGGAGTCGGCGAAGGGTCTGCGTGACTTCGCCAAGGAAAACCCGAATCTCATCATCAAGGGCGGTGTCCTTGATGGCAAGGCGATGTCCGCCGATGAGATCAAGAAGCTTGCGGACCTCGAGTCCCGCGAGGTTCTGCTCAGCAAGCTGGCCGGTGCCATGAAGGGCAAGCAGTCGCAGGCTGCCTCGCTCTTCCAGGCGCTGCCGACGAAGCTCGTCCGCACCGCGGACGCGCTGCGCGCCAAGCTCGCCGAGCAGGGCGGTGCCGAGTAATTCGGCTCGCGCATTGACCGGTGCCACCCGGCACCGGTCGCAGCGGGCCGTCCGCCCGCCGACATGTACATCCCGGCACCTGCCGATTTAGTGGAAGGACCGCCATCATGGCGAAGCTGACCAAGGACGAGCTGCTCGCGCAGTTCGAGGAGATGACCCTCATCGAGCTGGCCGAGTTCGTCTCCGCCTTCGAGGAGAAGTTCGACGTCACCGCCGCCGCTGCCGCGCCGGTCGTCGTTGCCGGCGGTGCCGCCGGTGGCGCCGCCGAGGCCGCTGAGGAGAAGGACGAGTTCGACGTCATCCTCACCGCCGCCGGTGACAAGAAGATCCAGGTCATCAAGGTCGTGCGTGAGCTGACCTCCCTGGGTCTGAAGGAGGCCAAGGACCTCGTCGACGGCACCCCGAAGCCGGTCCTCGAGAAGGTCGCCAAGGACGCCGCGGAGAAGGCCGCCGAGGCCCTCAAGGGCGCCGGCGCCTCCGTCGAGGTCAAGTGACCTCACGGGGCCTGAAGGCTCCCGTCTGACTCGTCAGACCAACGAAGGGCGATCACCCATGCGGGTGGTCGCCCTTCGGCGTACCCGGGACGGCTGCACGCAGCCGCCTCCGGGGCGAGTATGGTGATCTTTGTTCCGCCCCGCCGCAGGGGCCCGGAGCGGCGCGCGGAGCGGCCGCTGGCGGGCCGCCCGGGGGCCGGAGGGCCTTGACGAACGGCACGTCGCGCGCAATTCTCAGGACGCAGTGACTCGCAGGACCTCGACCACCGCCTTCGGTTCACCGTCCGAGGCATGGAACGACGGCGGAGAGGGAAGTATCGTCGTGCGCTTCCGGCACCAGGCGGTTGCCGGGCGGAGCCGGGCGGCCTCGGTCGCGTCCGGCGAGTACGGCGAGGACAACAGGATCCCGGAGGGAGAGATTGGTATCGCACCGGTCTCGGGACATCCGCTCTGGACATCAGTGGGCCAAGTGGCTACACTGACCCTTTGCGCTGCCTGTTAGCTGCTCCCTGCCCGTCACCAGGGGCATGCCCACTGCCGAGCACTGCTGATGGAAACCCTCTGACCTGGGATTTCTTATCGAAGCACGGCGTGGGACCGGTACGCGCGTAGTGAGTCCGAGCCCTCGGAAGGACCCCCTCTTGGCCGCCTCGCGCAACGCCTCGACCGCCAATACGAACAACGGCGCCAGCACTGCCCCGCTGCGCATCTCATTTGCGAAGATCAAGGAGCCTCTCGAGGTTCCGAACCTCCTTGCGCTGCAGACCGAGAGCTTCGACTGGCTGCTCGGCAATGCCGCCTGGAAGGCTCGCGTCGAGGCTGCGCTGGAGTCTGGTCAGGACGTCCCCACCAAGTCCGGTCTGGAGGAGATCTTCGAGGAGATCTCCCCGATCGAGGACTTCTCCGGGTCGATGTCGCTGACCTTCCGTGACCACCGCTTCGAGCCCCCGAAGAACTCGATCGACGAGTGCAAGGAGCGCGACTTCACGTACGCGGCCCCGCTCTTCGTCACCGCCGAGTTCACCAACAACGAGACCGGCGAGATCAAGTCCCAGACGGTCTTCATGGGCGACTTCCCGCTCATGACGCCGAAGGGCACCTTCTGCATCAACGGCACCGAGCGTGTCGTCGTCTCGCAGCTGGTCCGTTCGCCGGGTGTCTACTTCGACTCCTCCATCGACAAGACGTCCGACAAGGACATCTTCACGGCCAAGATCATCCCGTCCCGGGGTGCCTGGCTGGAGATGGAGGTCGACAAGCGCGACATGGTCGGCGTCCGCATCGACCGCAAGCGCAAGCAGTCCGTCACCGTCCTCCTGAAGGCTCTCGGCTGGACCACCGAGCAGATCCTCGAGGAGTTCGGCGAGTACGAGTCCATGCGCGCCACCCTGGAGAAGGACCACACCCAGGGCCAGGACGACGCGCTGCTCGACATCTACCGCAAGCTGCGCCCGGGCGAGCCGCCGACGCGTGAGGCCGCGCAGACGCTGCTCGAGAACCTCTACTTCAACCCCAAGCGCTACGACCTGGCGAAGGTCGGCCGCTACAAGGTCAACAAGAAGCTGGGCGCGGACGCCCCGCTCGACGCCGGTGTGCTCACCGTCGACGACGTCATCGCGACGATCAAGTACCTGGTGAAGCTGCACGCCGGCGAGCAGGACACGGTCGGCGAGAACGGCACCTCGATCGTCGTCGAGACCGACGACATCGACCACTTCGGCAACCGTCGTCTGCGCAACGTCGGCGAGCTCATCCAGAACCAGGTCCGCACGGGTCTGGCTCGTATGGAGCGCGTCGTGCGCGAGCGCATGACCACGCAGGACGTCGAGGCGATCACGCCGCAGACCCTGATCAACATCCGGCCGGTCGTCGCCTCCATCAAGGAGTTCTTCGGCACCAGCCAGCTGTCCCAGTTCATGGACCAGACCAACCCGCTGTCGGGTCTGACCCACAAGCGCCGTCTGTCGGCGCTGGGTCCGGGCGGTCTCTCCCGTGAGCGGGCCGGCTTCGAGGTCCGAGACGTCCACCCGTCGCACTACGGCCGCATGTGCCCGATCGAGACGCCCGAAGGCCCGAACATCGGTCTGATCGGCTCGCTCGCCTCCTACGGCCGGGTCAACGCGTTCGGTTTCGTCGAGACCCCGTACCGCAAGGTCGTCGACGGTGTCGTCACCGACGAGGTCGACTACCTGACCGCCGACGAGGAAGACCGCTTCGTCATCGCCCAGGCGAACGCGCCCCTCACCGAGGACATGCGCTACGCCGAGTCCCGCGTGCTGGTCCGCCGCCGTGGCGGCGAGATCGACTACATCGCCGGCGACGACGTCGACTACATGGACGTCTCCCCGCGCCAGATGGTGTCGGTCGCGACCGCCATGATCCCGTTCCTCGAGCACGACGACGCCAACCGTGCGCTCATGGGATCGAACATGATGCGCCAGGCCGTTCCGCTGATCAAGGCGGAGGCGCCGCTGGTCGGCACCGGTATGGAGTACCGCTGCGCGGTCGACGCCGGCGACGTCATCAAGGCCGAGAAGGACGGCGTGGTCCAGGAGATCTCCGCGGACTACGTCACCGTCGCCAACGACGACGGCACCTACAACACCTACCGGGTCGCCAAGTTCTCCCGCTCGAACCAGGGCACGTCCTTCAACCAGAAGGTCGTCGTGGACGAGGGCGCCCGTGTCGTGGCCGGCCAGGTGCTCGCCGACGGCCCGTCCACCGAGAACGGTGAGATGGCGCTCGGCAAGAACCTGCTCGTGGCGTTCATGCCGTGGGAGGGTCACAACTACGAGGACGCGATCATCCTGTCGCAGCGCCTCGTCCAGGACGACGTCCTCTCCTCGATCCACATCGAGGAGCACGAGGTCGACGCCCGTGACACCAAGCTGGGCCCCGAGGAGATCACCCGGGACATCCCGAACGTCTCCGAGGAGGTCCTCTCTGACCTCGACGAGCGCGGCATCATCCGCATCGGTGCCGAGGTCATCGGCGGCGACATCCTCGTCGGCAAGGTCACCCCCGAAGGGTGAGACCGAGCTGACCCCCGAGGAGCGCCTGCTCCGCGCGATCTTCGGCGAGAAGGCGCGTGAGGTCCGTGACACCTCGCTCAAGGTGCCGCACGGCGAGATCGGCAAGGTCATCGGCGTCCGCGTCTTCGACCGCGAGGAGGGCGACGAGCTTCCCCCGGGCGTGAACCAGCTGGTCCGCGTCTACGTCGCCCAGAAGCGCAAGATCACCGATGGTGACAAGCTCGCCGGCCGTCACGGCAACAAGGGCGTCATCTCCAAGATCCTGCCGGTCGAGGACATGCCGTTCCTGGAGGACGGCACCCCGGTCGACATCATCCTCAACCCGCTGGGTGTCCCGTCCCGAATGAACCCGGGACAGGTCCTCGAGATCCACCTCGGCTGGCTCGCCAGCCAGGGCTGGAACGTCGAGGGCAGCGAGGAGTGGATGAAGCGCCTCCAGGCGATCGGCGCCGACGAGGTCGCGCCGGGCACCAACGTCGCGACCCCGGTCTTCGACGGTGCCCGCGAGGACGAGATCGCCGGTCTCTTCGAGTCCACGATCCCCAACCGCGACGGCGAGCGCATGGTGCTCCCGTCCGGCAAGGCCCGGATGTTCGACGGCCGCTCCGGCGAGCCGTTCCCGGACCCGATCTCGGTCGGGTACATGTACATCCTCAAGCTCCACCACCTGGTCGACGACAAGCTGCACGCCCGTTCGACCGGTCCGTACTCCATGATCACCCAGCAGCCGCTGGGTGGTAAGGCTCAGTTCGGTGGCCAGCGCTTCGGTGAGATGGAGGTGTGGGCGCTGGAGGCTTACGGCGCCGCGTACGCCCTCCAGGAGCTGCTGACCATCAAGTCCGACGACGTCACCGGCCGAGTGAAGGTCTACGAGGCGATCGTCAAGGGCGAGAACATCCCCGAGCCCGGCATCCCCGAGTCCTTCAAGGTGCTCATCAAGGAGATGCAGTCCCTCTGCCTCAACGTGGAGGTGCTGTCCTCGGACGGCATGTCCATCGAGATGCGGGACACCGACGAGGACGTCTTCCGCGCGGCGGAGGAGCTCGGTATCGACCTGTCCCGGCGCGAGCCGAGCAGCGTCGAAGAGGTCTGACGGGTCTGACGGGGGCTTCCGCCCGGAAGCCCCCGTCGTCCCCGGACCCCCAGACCACTGATGTAGAGCCCATACCTCGCTGACGCGAGAGGGCACGAACCCTGAAAGAGGGATTGACGACAAAGTGCTCGACGTCAACTTCTTCGACGAGCTGCGGATCGGCCTGGCGACCGCGGACGACATCCGAACCTGGTCCCACGGCGAGGTCAAGAAGCCGGAGACCATCAACTACCGCACCCTGAAGCCGGAAAAGGACGGGCTCTTCTGCGAGAAGATCTTCGGCCCCACCCGGGACTGGGAGTGCTACTGCGGCAAGTACAAGCGTGTCCGCTTCAAGGGCATCATCTGTGAGCGCTGTGGCGTCGAGGTCACTCGCGCCAAGGTGCGCCGTGAGCGGATGGGCCACATCGAGCTCGCCGCCCCCGTCACCCACATCTGGTACTTCAAGGGCGTCCCGTCGCGCCTGGGCTACCTGCTGGACCTGGCCCCGAAGGACCTCGAGAAGGTCATCTACTTCGCCGCCTACATGATCACGTGGGTGGACGAGGAGCGCCGTACGCGCGATCTGCCGTCGCTGGAGGCCCACGTCTCCGTCGAGCGCCAGCAGATCGAGCAGCGCCGCGACGCCGACCTCGAGGCCCGTGCCAAGAAGCTCGAGTCCGACCTGGCCGAGCTGGAGGCCGAGGGCGCCAAGGCCGACGTGCGCCGCAAGGTGCGCGAGGGCGCCGAGCGCGAGATGAAGCAGCTGCGCGACCGTGCGCAGCGCGAGATCGACCGTCTCGACGAGGTCTGGAACCGCTTCAAGAACCTCAAGGTCCAGGACCTCGAGGGCGACGAGCTGCTCTACCGCGAGCTGCGCGACCGCTTCGGCACCTACTTCATGGGTGCGATGGGCGCCGCCGCGCTGCAGAAGCGCCTGGAGTCCTTCGACCTCGACGAGGAGGCCGAGCGCCTCCGCGAGATCATCCGCACCGGCAAGGGCCAGAAGAAGACCCGTGCGCTCAAGCGCCTCAAGGTCGTCTCCGCCTTCCTGCAGACCCGCAACAGCCCTAGCGGCATGGTGCTGGACTGCATCCCGGTCATCCCGCCGGACCTGCGTCCGATGGTGCAGCTGGACGGTGGCCGCTTCGCGACCTCCGACCTGAACGACCTGTACCGCCGCGTCATCAACCGCAACAACCGCCTCAAGCGACTCCTTGACCTCGGTGCCCCCGAGATCATCGTGAACAACGAGAAGCGCATGCTTCAGGAGGCCGTCGACGCGCTCTTCGACAACGGCCGTCGTGGTCGCCCGGTCACGGGCCCCGGCAACCGTCCGCTGAAGTCGCTGTCCGACATGCTCAAGGGCAAGCAGGGTCGCTTCCGTCAGAACCTGCTCGGCAAGCGAGTCGACTACTCGGCCCGTTCCGTCATCGTCGTCGGCCCGCAGCTGAAGCTGCACCAGTGCGGTCTGCCCAAGGCCATGGCGCTGGAGCTCTTCAAGCCGTTCGTGATGAAGCGCCTGGTCGACCTGAACCACGCGCAGAACATCAAGAGCGCCAAGCGCATGGTCGAGCGCGGCCGCACGGTCGTGTACGACGTGCTGGAAGAGGTCATCGCGGAGCACCCGGTTCTGCTGAACCGTGCGCCCACGCTGCACCGCCTCGGCATCCAGGCCTTCGAGCCGCAGCTGGTCGAGGGCAAGGCCATCCAGATCCACCCGCTCGTCTGCACCGCGTTCAACGCGGACTTCGACGGTGACCAGATGGCCGTGCCACCTGCCGCTCTCCGCGGAGGCGCAGGCCGAGGCCCGCATCCTGATGCTGTCCTCGAACAACATCCTCAAGCCGGCCGACGGCCGTCCGGTCACCATGCCGACCCAGGACATGGTGCTCGGTCTGTTCTTCCTCACCACCGACGAGGAGGAGCGCAAGGTCATCGGCGAGGGCCGGTCCTTCGCGTCCGTCGCCGAGGCGATCATGGCGTTCGACGCCCGTGAGCTCTCGCTCCAGGCGAAGGTCGACATTCCGCTTTCCCGATCGGTACCGTCCCGCCGCGTGGCTGGACCCCCGCCGGTCGCGGAGGAGGGCGAGCCGGAGTGGCAGACGGGCGACTCGTTCCGCCTGCACACCACGCTGGGCCGCGCGCTCTTCAACGAGCTGCTGCCCGAGGACTACCCGTTCGTCGACTACTCGGTGGGCAAGAAGCAGCTCTCCGAGATCGTCAACGACCTGGCCGAGCGCTACCCCAAGGTCATCGTGGCGGCGAACGCTCGACAACCTGAAGGCGGCCGGCTTCCACTGGGGCGACCCCGTTCCGTGCGTCACCGTGGCCATCTCCGACGTCGTGGTCCCCGAGGCAAGAAGGAGATCGTCAAGGGTTACGAGGCCCAGGACGAGAAGGTCCAGAAGCAGTATCGAGCGCGGTCTGATCACCAAGGACGAGCGCACGCAGGAGCTCATCGCGATCTGGACCAAGGCGACCAACGAGGTCGCCGAGGCGATGAACGCGACACTTCCCCAAGACGAACCCCCATCTTCATGATGGTTGACTCGGGTGCCCGAGGAAACATGATGCAGATGCGGCAGATCGCCGGTAT
This sequence comes from Streptomyces thioluteus, assembly GCF_039535865.1. Classification (NCBI taxonomy): domain Bacteria; kingdom Bacillati; phylum Actinomycetota; class Actinomycetes; order Kitasatosporales; family Streptomycetaceae; genus Streptomyces; species Streptomyces thioluteus. The sequence continues at coordinate 2,596 of NZ_BAAAXZ010000036.1, read as the reverse complement.
GCGTGGTCTGGTGTCGAACGCGAAGAACGAGACCATCCCGCGTCCGATTAAGGCCTCGTTCCGCGAGGGTCTGTCCGTGCTGGAGTACTTCATCTCCACCCACGGTGCCCGTAAGGGTCTCGCGGACACCGCCCTCCGTACCGCCGACTCGGGTTACCTGACTCGTCGTCTGGTGGATCGTCTCCCAGGACGTGATCATCCGCGAGGAGGACTGCGGCACCGACCGTGGCCTCAAGCGTGGCGATCGCGGTCCGCGGCGAGGACGGCGTGCTGCGCAAGGCCGACGACGTCGAGACGTCGGTGTACGCCCGCATGCTGGCCGAGGACGTCGTCGTCGACGGCAAGGTCATCGCGCCGGCCAAACGTCGACCTCGGTGACGTGCTCATCGACCAGCTCGTCGCCCACGGCGTCGAGACGGTCAAGACCCGCTCGGTCCTCACCTGTGAGTCCGCGGTCGGCACCTGTGCCTACTGCTACGGCCGCCTCGCTGGCGACCGGCAAGCTGGTGGACATCGGCGAGGCGGCGGGCATCATCGCCGCCCAGTCGATCGGTGAGCCCGGTACCCAGCTGACGATGCGTACCTTCCACACCGGTGGTGTGGCCGGTGACGACATCACCCAGGGTCTGCCCCGTGTCGTCGAGCTCTTCGAGGCCCGTACGCCGAAGGGTGTCGCCCCGATCTCCGAGGCCGCCGGCACGCGTCCGGATCGAGGAGACCGAGAAGACCCAAGAAGATCGTCGTCACCCCGGACGACGGCAGCGACGAGACGGCGTTTCCCGATCTCGAAGCGTGCCCGTCTGCTAGTGGGCGAGGGCGACCACGTCGAGGTGGGCCAGAAGCTCACCGTGGGTGCCACCAACCCGCACGACGTGCTCCGGATCCTCGGTCAGCGCGCGGTCCAGGTCCACTTGGTCGGCGAGGTCCAGAAGGTCTACAACTCGCAGGGCGTGTCGATCCACGACAAGCACATCGAGATCATCATCCGGCAGATGCTCCGCCGCGTGACGATCATCGAGTCCGGCGACGCCGAGCTGCTCCCGGGCGAGCTCGTCGAGCGCTCGCGGCTTCGAGGCGGAGAACCGTCGTGTGGTCCAGGAAGGCGGCCACCCGGCCTCCGGCCGTCCGCAGCTGATGGGTATCACCAAGGCGTCGCTGGCGACCGAGTCGTGGCTGTCGGCCGCGTCCCTTCCAGGAGACGACCCGAGTGCGCTGACGGACGCGGCGATCAACGCCAAGTCCGACTCGCTCATCGGTCTCAAGGAGAACGTGATCATCGGTAAGCTCATCCCGGCCGGTACGGGTCTGTCCCGTTACCGGAACATCCGGGTCGAGCCGACCGAGGAGGCGAAGGCCGCGATGTACTCGGCCGTCGGTTACGACGACATCGACTACTCGCCTTCGGGACGGGGTCCGGCCAGGCGGTTCCGCTGGAGGACTACGACTACGGGCGCGTACAACCAGTAAGCGGTTGGGCTCTTTGCAGGGCGGTCATCCGGGTTCCGGGGTGGCCGCCCTGCGGCGTTGTGTGTGGGGGGTGTCTTGCCACCTGGCCCGCCCTTTCACCGTTTCTTCCGGGGCAGGCCCCGGGGCCCGGCACCGCGCTCCGCGCGGTGGGCGGGGCTTCGCCCCTGCACCCCGGCGGGGGCTTCGCCCCTGCACCCCGCAACCGCGCTTCGCGCGGTTGTCCTCAAGCGCCGGACGGGCTATTCAGCCCGTCCGGCGCTTGAGGACGAACGCGGGCGCAGCCGCGTTGCCCCGCGCGGGGTGCGAAAGGCCCGGGCGCGAGCCCTAGCGTGCCGTCAGTTGGAGGAGCGAGATGACACAGGCCCGCCAGGGCCGTCAGGGCGGCGATGCTGGCCAGGGGCCAGCGTGTCCGCTCCAGGGCGTCCAACCGCTCCTCGTGGTCCGCCAGTTGGCGATCCGTCTGGTCGCTCCGCTGTACGAGGAGCGCCAGCGAACCGTCCACCCGGGAACCCGGCCTCCATCGTCCCCCGCAGCCGCTCCAGTTCGACGGCCACGTCGGTCGATGGCGTGAACTGACTCACGGGCGCCCCCGGTTGTCCGTACGGAGCCAGCCCGGCAGCAGGTTCTGCACGGCGGGCAGGGCCATGACGCGTGCCAGCCCGCCGGCCACGGCCAGGGCCCCGGCGGCCCAGGGGAGGGACGCCGGGATGCCGGACGCCTCGACGATCGCGGGGAGCGCGACCGCGAGGGCGACGGCGGTCTGGAGGATGGTGCGCAGGGTGCGCTTCGTCTCGTCGGTCATGAGCGTGGCACCTTCAGTGCGTCCCAGCTCGTACGGCCGGGCAGGCCGTCGGCGTCGGAGCCGGTGAAGCCGAGCTTGCGCTGCCACAGGCGGTAGGAATTGCGGTCGGCGGCGTCCAGCGGGGGCCGGGGTCTGCCTGCTGTCCGCTCGCTTTTTAGTGAGAGTAATTGCTTTTTTGATTTCACTCTTTGCTTGCTTTGTGCTGCTATCCTCTCGCCTGTTCATACGACGCTGTTGGTCAGTCTCTCTTCTAGCTAATAATTCTTGCTGATGCCGTCTCTCTTGACGCCTCCTCCTGCCTCTGTCCGTTGTTTGTGGTGTGCCGTT
>NZ_BAAAXZ010000035.1:0-14783 GCF_039535865.1 Streptomyces thioluteus | reverse complement strand
ACGGCTTTATCAAAAATAGTTCGGCGGCGTCCTACTCTCCCACACGGTCCCCCATGCAGTACCATCGGCGCTGAAAGGCTTAGCTTCCGGGTTCGAAATGTAACCGGGCGTTTCCCTAACGCTATGACCACCGAAACACTATGAAACATTATCAACAACCGGCACTTTTGGTTGTTCGTGGTTTCAGAACCAACACAGTGGACGCGAGCAACTGAGGACAAGCCCTCGGCCTATTAGTACCAGTCAACTCCACCCGTTACCAGGCTTCCATATCTGGCCTATCAACCCAGTCGTCTACTGGGAGCCTTACCCCATCAAGTGGGTGGGAGTCCTCATCTCGAAGCAGGCTTCCCGCTTAGATGCTTTCAGCGGTTATCCCTCCCGAACGTAGCCAACCAGCCATGCCCTTGGCAGAACAACTGGCACACCAGAGGTTCGTCCGTCCCGGTCCTCTCGTACTAGGGACAGCCCTTCTCAAGACTCCTACGCGCACAGCGGATAGGGACCGAACTGTCTCACGACGTTCTAAACCCAGCTCGCGTACCGCTTTAATGGGCGAACAGCCCAACCCTTGGGACCGACTCCAGCCCCAGGATGCGACGAGCCGACATCGAGGTGCCAAACCATCCCGTCGATATGGACTCTTGGGGAAGATCAGCCTGTTATCCCCGGGGTACCTTTTATCCGTTGAGCGACGGCGCTTCCACAAGCCACCGCCGGATCACTAGTCCCGACTTTCGTCCCTGCTCGACCCGTCGGTCTCACAGTCAAGCTCCCTTGTGCACTTACACTCAACACCTGATTGCCAACCAGGCTGAGGGAACCTTTGGGCGCCTCCGTTACTCTTTAGGAGGCAACCGCCCCAGTTAAACTACCCACCAGACACTGTCCCTGATCCGGATCACGGACCCAGGTTAGACATCCAGCACGACCAGAGTGGTATTTCAACGACGACTCCACACACACTGGCGTGCATGCTTCACAGTCTCCCACCTATCCTACACAAGCCGAACCGAACACCAATATCAAGCTATAGTAAAGGTCCCGGGGTCTTTCCGTCCTGCTGCGCGAAACGAGCATCTTTACTCGTAGTGCAATTTCACCGGGCCTATGGTTGAGACAGTCGAGAAGTCGTTACGCCATTCGTGCAGGTCGGAACTTACCCGACAAGGAATTTCGCTACCTTAGGATGGTTATAGTTACCACCGCCGTTTACTGGCGCTTAAGTTCTCAGCTTCGCCTGGACGAATCCAAGCTAACCGGTCCCCTTAACGTTCCAGCACCGGGCAGGCGTCAGTCCGTATACATCGCCTTACGGCTTCGCACGGACCTGTGTTTTTAGTAAACAGTCGCTTCTCGCTGGTCTCTGCGGCCACACCCAGCTCAGAGTGCAAGACTCATCACCAGACATGGCCCCCCTTCTCCCGAAGTTACGGGGGCATTTTGCCGAGTTCCTTAACCATAGTTCACCCGAACGCCTCGGTATTCTCTACCTGACCACCTGAGTCGGTTTAGGGTACGGGCCGCCATGAAACTCGCTAGAGGCTTTTCTCGACAGCATAGGATCATCCACTTCACCACAATCGGCTCGGCATCAGGTCTCAGCCTTAACGTGTGACGGATTTACCTACCACACGGCCTACACCCTTACCCCGGGACAACCACCGCCCGGGCTGGACTACCTTCCTGCGTCACCCCATCGCTTACCTACTACAAGTCTGGTCCGTCGGCTCCACCACTTCCCTTTCCCCGAAGGGTCCAGGACGGCTTCACGGACTTAGCATCGCCTGATTCGATATTGGGCGTTTCAAAGCGGGTACCGGAATATCAACCGGTTGTCCATCGACTACGCCTGTCGGCCTCGCCTTAGGTCCCGACTTACCCTGGGCAGATCAGCTTGACCCAGGAACCCTTAGTCAATCGGCGCACACGTTTCCCACGTGTGTATCGCTACTCATGCCTGCATTCTCACTCGTGAACCGTCCACAACTCGCTTCCGCGGCTGCTTCACCCGGCACACGACGCTCCCCTACCCATCACAGTCCCCGTTGGGGGTATGTACTGCAATGACACGACTTCGGCGGTACGCTTGAGCCCCGCTACATTGTCGGCGCGGAATCACTTGACCAGTGAGCTATTACGCACTCTTTCAAGGGTGGCTGCTTCTAAGCCAACCTCCTGGTTGTCTCTGCGACTCCACATCCTTTCCCACTTAGCGTACGCTTAGGGGCCTTAGTCGATGCTCTGGGCTGTTTCCCTCTCGACCATGGAGCTTATCCCCCACAGTCTCACTGCCGCGCTCTCACTTACCGGCATTCGGAGTTTGGCTAAGGTCAGTAACCCGGTAGGGCCCATCGCCTATCCAGTGCTCTACCTCCGGCAAGAAACACACGACGCTGCACCTAAATGCATTTCGGGGAGAACCAGCTATCACGGAGTTTGATTGGCCTTTCACCCCTAACCACAGGTCATCCCCCAGGTTTTCAACCCTGGTGGGTTCGGTCCTCCACGAAGTCTTACCTCCGCTTCAACCTGCCCATGGCTAGATCACTCCGCTTCGGGTCTTGGGCGCGCTACTCAACCGCCCTATTCGGACTCGCTTTCGCTACGGCTTCCCCACACGGGTTAACCTCGCAACACACCGCAAACTCGCAGGCTCATTCTTCAAAAGGCACGCAGTCACGACACAAGAAGCAAGCTCCTTGTGCGACGCTCCCACGGCTTGTAGGCACACGGTTTCAGGTACTATTTCACTCCGCTCCCGCGGTACTTTTCACCATTCCCTCACGGTACTATCCGCTATCGGTCACCAGGGAATATTTAGGCTTAACGGGTGGTCCCGCCAGATTCACACGGGATTTCTCGGGCCCCGTGCTACTTGGGTGTCTCTCAAACGAGCCGCAATGATTTCAGCTACGGGGGTCTTACCCTCTACGCCGGACCTTTCGCATGTCCTTCGCCTATCACTACGGTTTCTGACTCGTCCTGTCGCCGGCAGACGACAGAAGAGAGATCCCACAACCCCCACGACGCAACCCCTGCCGGGTATCACACGCCATAGGTTTGGCCTCATCCAGTTTCGCTCGCCACTACTCCCGGAATCACGGTTGTTTTCTCTTCCTGCGGGTACTGAGATGTTTCACTTCCCCGCGTTCCCTCCACACTGCCTATGTGTTCAGCAGCGGGTGACAGCCCATGACGACTGCCGGGTTTCCCCATTCGGACACCCCCGGATCACAGCTCGGTTGACAGCTCCCCGGGGCCTATCGCGGCCTCCCACGTCCTTCATCGGTTCCTGGTGCCAAGGCATCCACCGTGCGCCCTTAAAAACTTGGCCACAGATGCTCGCGTCCACTGTGCAGTTCTCAAACAACGACCAGCCACCCGTCACAACCCGCCGAAGCAGACCTTTACCGGGGCCAGTACAGAAGGCAACAAGCTCACGCTCGTACCCTCAGACACCCAACAGCGTGCCCGACACGACCAGTTCACATTCACGTTCCACGCCGAAGCAGTACTAGCGAACCCTCACCCATCGTGCCGAATAGTCAACGTTCCACCCATGAGCAACCGTGCAGAACGTTTGTCTGCAGTCGGCTATATGCTCCTTAGAAAGGAGGTGATCCAGCCGCACCTTCCGGTACGGCTACCTTGTTACGACTTCGTCCCAATCGCCAGTCCCACCTTCGACGGCTCCCTCCACAAGGGTTGGGCCACCGGCTTCGGGTGTTACCGACTTTCGTGACGTGACGGGCGGTGTGTACAAGGCCCGGGAACGTATTCACCGCAGCAATGCTGATCTGCGATTACTAGCAACTCCAACTTCATGGGGTCGAGTTGCAGACCCCAATCCGAACTGAGACCGGCTTTTTGAGATTCGCTCCACCTCACGGCATCGCAGCTCATTGTACCGGCCATTGTAGCACGTGTGCAGCCCAAGACATAAGGGGCATGATGACTTGACGTCGTCCCCACCTTCCTCCGAGTTGACCCCGGCAGTCTCCTGTGAGTCCCCATCACCCCGAAAGGCATGCTGGCAACACAGAACAAGGGTTGCGCTCGTTGCGGGACTTAACCCAACATCTCACGACACGAGCTGACGACAGCCATGCACCACCTGTACACCGACCACAAGGGGGCGACCATCTCTGGCCGTTTCCGGTGTATGTCAAGCCTTGGTAAGGTTCTTCGCGTTGCGTCGAATTAAGCCACATGCTCCGCTGCTTGTGCGGGCCCCCGTCAATTCCTTTGAGTTTTAGCCTTGCGGCCGTACTCCCCAGGCGGGGCACTTAATGCGTTAGCTGCGGCACGGACGACGTGGAATGTCGCCCACACCTAGTGCCCAACGTTTACGGCGTGGACTACCAGGGTATCTAATCCTGTTCGCTCCCCACGCTTTCGCTCCTCAGCGTCAGTATCGGCCCAGAGATCCGCCTTCGCCACCGGTGTTCCTCCTGATATCTGCGCATTTCACCGCTACACCAGGAATTCCGATCTCCCCTACCGAACTCTAGCCTGCCCGTATCGAATGCAGACCCGGGGTTAAGCCCCGGGCTTTCACATCCGACGCGACAAGCCGCCTACGAGCTCTTTACGCCCAATAATTCCGGACAACGCTTGCGCCCTACGTATTACCGCGGCTGCTGGCACGTAGTTAGCCGGCGCTTCTTCTGCAGGTACCGTCACTTTCGCTTCTTCCCTGCTGAAAGAGGTTTACAACCCGAAGGCCGTCATCCCTCACGCGGCGTCGCTGCATCAGGCTTTCGCCCATTGTGCAATATTCCCCACTGCTGCCTCCCGTAGGAGTCTGGGCCGTGTCTCAGTCCCAGTGTGGCCGGTCGCCCTCTCAGGCCGGCTACCCGTCGTCGCCTTGGTAGGCCATCACCCCACCAACAAGCTGATAGGCCGCGGGCTCATCCTGCACCGCCGGAGCTTTCCACCCTCAAGCATGCGCTCGAAGGTAATATCCGGTATTAGACCCCGTTTCCAGGGCTTGTCCCAGAGTGCAGGGCAGATTGCCCACGTGTTACTCACCCGTTCGCCACTAATCCACCCCGAAAGGCTTCATCGTTCGACTTGCATGTGTTAAGCACGCCGCCAGCGTTCGTCCTGAGCCAGGATCAAACTCTCCGTGAATGTTTACCCGTAATCGGGTTCAACACTCGCGTTGAGCGGAACAGCCAGGCGGAATAAGCCCGGCCGTTCACAGCGTCCTCGCTGTGTTTTTCAAAGGAACCTCATCCCAACCGAACGGCCGGGACGGGGTTGTTTTATAGTCTGGCGTTGACTTTTGGCACGCTGTTGAGTTCTCAAGGAACGGACGCTTCCTTCGTACTCACCGAGACTCGGTCTCGGCTTTCCTCCGGGCGCTTCCCTTCGGTGTTTCCAACCTTACCAGATCCGTTTTCCGTTCCGTTTCCGGTCCGAATTCCGTTTCCGGCCCCCTGTTGGAGCGGGGTGTTTCGCGCCTTCCGGCGTGATCACTACTTTAGCGGATTTCCCCGGCGACTCCTAATCGGAGTCTCGGACCGAATTCCGGCATGCCGAAATTCATCCCGTTCAGGGGCCGTGCAGTAGTGGATCCCGCCGAGCTGGCGTGAAACGCCGCCCCGGCTTCCTCGCGGACGCCGTGGCAACTCGAAGAACCCTACACGAGCCCGTAACCCCGATCAAACCCGTGGCGCAAGCGGATTCGGGGGCGTACGGTCGGGGCCATGACCCAGCACGTGCGCAAGCGCCAGTGGTGGCCCGCCTGACGGCGGCCACCCCTTCGCGCAGCTCGCGCACGCATCCCACGGCCGCCGCCTCGGCGGCCGTTTTTGCTGTCCGTGGCGGTGGTCCCTCGACCGAGACAAGACCGAGGAGACGAACCTCCCCATGACGCGCATCTTCAGCGGCATCAAACCGACCGGCCACCTCACCCTGGGCAACTACCTCGGTGCGGTGCGGCAGTGGGTCGAGACGGACCAGCACCGGGCCGATGCACTCTTCTGCGTGGTCGATCTGCACGCGCTGACCGTGGACCACGACCCCGCCCGGGTCCGCCGGCTCAGCCGCCAGGCGGCCACCCTCCTGCTCGCCGCGGGACTGGACCCCGCCCTCTGCAACCTCTTCGTCCAGAGCCACGTCGACGAGCACACCCGCCTCTCCTACCTCCTGGAGTGCACGGCGTCCGACGGCGAGATGCGCCGGATGATCCAGTACAAGGAGAAGTCGGCGCGCGAGCGGGAGACCGGCGGCAGCGTGCGGCTGTCGCTGCTCACCTATCCCGTGCTGATGGCGGCGGACATCCTCGCCTATGGGGCGGACGAGGTGCCGGTCGGCGACGACCAGGCGCAGCACGTCGAGCTGACCCGCGACCTGGCAGTCCGCTTCAACCAGCGGTACGGGCAGACGTTCGTCGTGCCCAGGGCCGTGCTCCCGCAGGTCGCCGCGCGGGTCATGGACCTCCAGGACCCGACGTCGAAGATGGGCAAGTCGCACGCCGAGACGTCGGGGATCGTCTACCTGCTCGACGAGGCGGACGTGGTGCGCCGGAAGGTGATGCGCGCAGTGACCGACAGCGGGTCCGAGGTCGTGCACGACCGGACGGCGAAGCCCGGGGTGACGAACCTGCTGGAGCTGCTGGCGGCCTGCACCGGCAAGGAGCCGGAGGAGCTGGCCGCGGGCTACTCCTCGTACGGGGCGTTGAAGAAGGACACCGCCGACGCGGTGGTGGAGCTGCTGCGTCCGGTGCGCGAGCGGCACGCGGAGCTGGCCGCCGATCCGGCGTACGTGGACGGCGTCCTGCGGGAGGGCGCCCGGCGGGCGCGGGAGCTGGCGCGGCCGACCGTCGACGCGGCGTACCGGGCGATCGGCCTGCTCCCGGCAGGGTGAAGAGGAAGGGTCAGCCGGTCCCGGAGGCCAGCTCGCGGCTGCGGTCGCGGGCGGCCTCCAGGGCGGCGATGAGGGCGTGCCGCACCCCGTGCTTCTCCAGCTCACGGATGGCGTTGATCGTGGTGCCGGCGGGGGAGGTGACCGCCTCGCGGAGCTTGACGGGGTGTTCGCCGCTGTCGCGGAGCATCACGGCGGCGCCGATGGCGGCCTGGACGATGAGGTCGTGGGCCTTGTCCCTGGGCAGGCCGAGGAGGATGCCGGCGTCGGTCATGGCCTCGACGAGGAAGTAGAAGTACGCGGGGCCGGAGCCGGAGAGGGCGGTCGCCGCGTCCTGCTGGGACTCGGGGACGCGCAGCGTCTTGCCGACCGGCTTGAAGATCGCCTCGGTGCGCAGCAGGTGGTCCTCGGTGGCGTGGGTGCCGCCGGAGATGACCGACATGCCCTCGTCGACGAGGACGGGGGTGTTGGGCATGACGCGGACGACGGGGGTGCCCGCCGGGAGCCGCTCCTCGAAGAAGGCGGTGGGGACGCCGGCCGCCGCGCTGATGACGAGCCGGTCGGCGGGCAGGTGCGGGGCGAGCTCGTCGAGGAGGGTCGCCATGTCCTGCGGCTTGACGGCCAGGATCAGGGTGTCGGCGCGCTTGGCGGCGTCGGCGTTGCCGACGACCTCGACGCCGTAGCGGTCGCGGAGGGCCTCGGCGCGCTCGGCGCGGCGTGCCGTGCACAGCAGGTCGGCGGGCTTCCAGCCGGCCCGGATCATTCCGCTGAGCAGCGCTTCCCCGATCTTTCCGGTCCCGAGGACGGCGACTGTCTGGGCCACGGTGCTCACCTTTTCGCTGCGCTGGGCTTCGGGGCGGTCGGCCGGCGGTCCGGTGGGCCGGCCATCCGGTCATCTTCGCACCTCGTCCGGCGGCGTGCGGTCCGTGCCGGGTGGCAGGGGGCGGGACGCGCGCGGCAGCGGGGCGACCGCGCGCGGAAGGGGCGTGTGGTGCCCGGCGCCCGCCGGAGCGAACGGAGGTAGCTCTTCCGACAGCCCGATCCGGCGTTTACATCGTGGTAACACTCCGTCCGGCCCATGGGCCTGGCCCTTTGGACAGACTGTGATCGGGTGTTCGCGGCAGGATGCAGGAGGAGGCAGGGACGCACCCCCGTCCGTGGGCGCCGTGCGAACGTCCAGCCGACGTCCGTCCCGGCCCGCTTCCCCTCCCCGCCCGTTACGCGGCTCCCCGCCCGTTACGCGGCCTTCCGCATCGTGACCCGCCCCCGAGCGTCCGTGTCCACGACAGCCCGCACCGGCCGAGGCCGGGCCGACCCCCAGGCCGACGACCCGTACAGGCTGCCCGATCCGCCCGCCCGTACTCGTCCCTTGACGGAACTTTGTCCCCGGCGCGCGGTGTGCGCGTCCGGGGCGCTGGAGGCGTCTCCCATGAAGCCCAGGAAGCCCGTGAAGCCTGTGAAGCCCATGCAGCCCGTGAAGCGCAAAGTCCTCGGCCCCGTCCTGACCGCCGTCTCGCGCACCGTCCTCCCGGCCGGCTTCCGCACCGACTTCTCCGCGTCGCTCGTCGTCTTCCTCATAGCCGTCCCGCTCTCCGCGGGGATCGCCGTCGCGTCCGGCGTCCCGGTGGAACTGGGGCTGGTCACCGGAATCGTCGGCGGCCTGCTGACCGGGCTGCTGCCGGGCAGCAGCCTGCAGGTCAGCGGGCCCGCCGCCGGGCTCACCGCGCTCGTGTACGAGGCCGTCCGCGAGTACGGCGTGGGGGCGCTCGGCGTGCTGGTGCTCGCCACCGGCGTCGTCCAGGTCGCGATGGGCCTGCTGCGGATGGGCCGCTGGTTCCGGGCGGTCTCCGCGGCGGTGGTGCAGGGCATGCTCGCGGGCATCGGCGTCGTCCTGATCTCCGGCCAGCTCTACAAGCTCGCGGACGCCAACACGCCCGCGGGCGGCCTGGAGAAGCTCGGCGGTCTCGCCCTGCTGCTGACCGAGACGCTCGAATCGCCGTCGGCGCTGATCGCCCTCACCATCGGCAGCGGCACGGTGGCCGTCCTCGCGCTGTGGCCACGCTGGCGGCGCGGGGCCCGCGTGCTCCCCGCGCCGCTGGCCGCGGTCGCGCTGGCGACGGCCGCGGTGGCCGCGCTGGACCTGCCCGTGGACCGGGTCCGGGTGAACGGTCTGCTCGAAGCGGTCGAGCCGCCGGACGGGAGCGACTTCTTCCGGCTGGGCGAGATGGGCGTCCTGGGCACGGTCCTGGCGTTCGCCCTGATCGCCTCCGCCGAGGCGCTGTTCGGCGCCGCCGCCGTCGACCGGATGCACGGCGGCCCCCGCACGGACTACGACAAGGAGCTCATCGCCCAGGGCGCCGGCAACACCGTGTGCGGCATGCTCGGCGCCCTGCCCCTGACCGCGGTCATCGTGCGCAGCTCGGCCAACGTCCGGGCGGGCGCGCGGACGAAGGCGGCGCGCGTGCTGCACGGGCTGTGGCTGCTGGTCTTCGTGACGCTGCTGCCCTGGGCGCTGGAGACGATCCCGGTCGCCGCGCTCGCGGGAGTGCTGGTGCACTCGGGCTGGAAGCTGCTCCCGGGGCGGGAGTTGGGCCGGCTGTGGCAGGGCCACCGCGGCGAGGCCGCCGTCCTGCTCGCCACCACCACGGCGATCGTGGTGACCAACCTCTTCGAGGGCGTCGTCATCGGCCTGGCGCTGGCGACCTTCAAGGTCGCCTGGGAGATGTCCCAGGTGCGCGTGGAGACCGTACGGGCCGGCGACGGCTTCGTCCGGGCCCGCATCATCGGCAACGCCACCTTCCTGCGGCTGCCGAAGCTGCTGGACGAGCTGGACTCGCTGACCCGGCCCGGGCGGAACGTCGTCGAGCTGGACCTCCGCGGCCTGCGCTACATGGACCGGGCCTGCCGGCAGGCGCTGGACGACTGGGCCGGCCGGCACACCGTGCTGTTCGAGGACGGCGGCATGATGCCCGTCTGACCCTGCGCCTTCAGACCTTCCAGGCCCCTTCAGCCGACGCGCAGCACCACCTTGCCGCGCCCGTGCCCGCTCTCGACGTCGCGCTGCGCGTCCGCGGCGCGGTCGAGCGGATAGACGGCCCTTACGTGCCAGGCGAGTTCACCGCGCGCGTACCGTTCGGCGAGCCCGGCCAGCCGGGCCGCCGAGCGGGCGGGCGGAGTGGTCCGCACCCCGGCCGCCGCCGCCCGCTCGTGCTCGACGAGGGTCAGCATCCGGCTCCGGTCGGCCACCAGGCCCAGCGACAGGTCGAACGCCTCCCCGCCCGCGCCGTCGAGGACGCAGTCGACCCTCCGCGGCGCCAGCTCCCGGATCCGTTCGACGAGCCCCTCGCCGTAGGCGACGGGGAGCGCGCCCAGGGCCCGCAGGTACGCGTGGTTGGCCTCGCGCGCGGTGCCGATGACCACCGCGCCCGCGGCGCGCGCCAGTTGGACGGCCGCGCCGCCCACCGATCCGGCCGCGCCGTGCACCAGCAGGACCTCGCCCTCGCGCGGAGCGATCACCTCCAGGGCGATGTGCGCGGTCTGCGTCCCGGCGGTGAAGCCGCCCGCGACCTCCCAGGGCATCGTGGCGGGCTTCCGGGTCACCTGGTCGGCCGGCGAAACGATCAGTTCCGCGTACGCCCCGAGCTGACCGAAGCCCAGCACCTCGTCCCCGGGCGCCCAGTCGGTGACACCCGGGCCGACCTGGTCGATCACCCCGGCGAACTCGTTGCCCGGGATGCGCGGCAGCGACCCGGAGACGCCCGGCGGCGTCCAGCCGGCGCGCACCGCGCAGTCGTACGGCTGGACGCCGGCCGCCCGCACCCGGACCCGCACCTGCCCCGGGCCGGCCTGCGGCTCCTCGACGTCCTCCGCCCGCAGCACCTCCGGGCCCCCGGGCTCGTGGAACAGCACCGCTCGACTCATGATCCGCTCTCCTCGTCCGTACTCCGTACCGCCGTCTGCACTGGTCACGACCGTAAGGAGCGGGGGCCCCGGGGCGAATCCGTAGGACTACGGGAGGTCGGCGGGCGACTCCTCGAACCCCCCGGCCAGCGCCGCGAGTTCGCGTCGCGATCCGACGCCGAGCTTCGGATACGCCTTGTACAGGTGGTACTCGACGGTCCGCGGGCTGAGGAAGAGCCGGGCGGCGATGTCGCGGTTGCTGGTCCCGGCCGCGGCGAGACGGACCACCTGGCGCTCCTGGGGCGTCAGGGCCGCCAGCGGGTCGGGCCGTGCCTCGGGCGCGGCCGACGCCGTCTCGCCCACTGCCCGCAGCTCCCCGCGGGCGCGTTCGGCCCACGGCACGGCGCCCAGGCGCTCGAACGCCTCCAGCGCGTTCCGCAACAGCGGACGGGCCTCGGTCCGCCGCCGCGCCCGTCGCAGCCACTCCCCGTACAGCAGTTCCGTACGGGCCCCCTCGAACGGCCGGCCGGCGGCCCGATGCCGGTCGAGCGCCGCCGCGTACCGCTCCTCCGCGGCCTCTTCGGGTCCGGTCAGCGCCGCACAGCGCAGGGCGACGGCGGCGGCCCAGGGCTGCCCGCCCGCCTCGGCCCAGGCCGTGAAGGCGGCCAGCGGCCCGGCCGCCCGCTCCGGGACACCGGCCCGCACGGCGGCCTCCACCAGGTCACCGGTGGCCGGCAGCAGCACGACCGCCGCGACCGGGCCGCCGCGGAGGGCGTCCTCGAACCGGCGCAGGGCCCGCTCCGGACGGCCCAGCCCGAGGTCGAGCAGGGCGAGGACGGCCGCGGAGTCCTCGTCGGCCGAACGCTCCAGCGCCGCGCGGCACTTCTCCTCGTCACCGGCGAGCGCCGCGACGCGGGCGGCGATGCGGTCCGCGACGGCCGTCAGCCGGCGGGCCGGCAGGGGCCCGGCCGGGCCGGCCGCGTCCGCCGTCGAACAGGCCGTGTCCTCGGCCTCCGCCGCCGTCGCGGCCGCCTCCCGCGCGCGCCCGGTCGCCACCTGCACGTCGCCGAGCGGCCGCAGCACCTCCGGCAGCGACAGGACGGTACTGCGCGCGAGGCAGCGGGCGGCCTCGGCGGTGGCGAGCCCGAGGACCGCCTCGTCGTCGCCGAGCAGAACGGCACAGTCGACGGCCAGCAGGCGGAGGAGATGGGAGTCGGGGTTGTGCCCACGGATCTCGTCGACGAACGAACGCAACGCCGCCATGGGCCCGTTGACGCCGGATCCGCCCGCCGACACACCCGAGACGAGCCCCGCCAACGCCGACAGCGCCGCCGTCGCCGGGCGCCCGGGCCGCACGCCGGACGCGACCGCGGCGACCCGTCCGATCAGCGCCCCGTCCCCCGCCGCCCACGCGCTGCGCGCGGCGAGCACCAGCATCGGCACGACGGGGCCGGGATCACTGCCGGCCAACGGCTCGGCGTGGTCGAGCAGGAGGTACGCCGCGGTGCGCGGGTTACCGCCCGCGTCCTCGACGGCGCCCCGCACCATGCCCAGCCAGGCACGCAGCGTCCGGTCCTCCGTCAGCTCCAGCGCCTGCCGCGCCAGCCGGTCGGCCTGCGCGATCCGCCCCGTCACCACGGACACCTGCGCGGCCGACAGCAGGCGTCGCGCGCGGTCGAACGACAGCGGGCTGAGCTCCGAGGCCCGGCGATGGGCGGCGGCCGAGGCGGCGAACGCGCCGCGTTCCCAGGCCGATTCGCCGGCGCGGTCGAGCCGGGCGGCCACCTCCTCGTCCGGCCCGGCGGCGGCCGCGGCCAGGTGCCAGGCGGTACGGTCCGGATCCCGCCCGGCGTCGTCGGCCCCCGCGAGCGCCCGGTGCGCGGCCGCCCGCTCGGCGGGGTCGGCCCCCTGGTAGGCGGCCGCGAGGACGAGGGGGTGCCGGAAGGCGACCGCGGCGTCGGTGAGCGTGACGAGCCCCGCGCGTTCGGCCGTCCGCAGATCCTCGGGGCCGGCACCGAGCGCGCGGGCGGCCGCGAGGACGGTACGCAGCTCACCGCCGCTCTCGGCAGCGGCGACGAGCAGCGCGGTACGGGCCGTTCCCAGCCCCTCGATGCGGGCCCGGTATCCCTCCAACAGGCGGGCCGGAACGGGGAGTTCGGCCGGAATCGGGGCGGCGCCCGCGCGCTGCGCGGGGGTGAGCGACCGCACCGTCTCCACGAGCGAGAGGGGGTGCCCGGCCGACCGCTCGACGACCGTGGCCCGCACCCCGTCCGCGAGGTCCGGCGCCCGGTCGGCGAGGAGTTCGGCGGCGGCCCCCGGGGCGAGCGAGGCGAGCCGCAGCTCGGGCACGCCCGGCGCGGGCGACGGCCCGCCGTCGTCGGGCAGGTCGTCGCGGGCCGCCAGGAGAAGGGCGACGCGCTCGTCGCCGAGCCGGCGCGCGGTGAACAGCAGCGTCTCCGCGGAGGAGGGGTCCAGCCACTGGAAGTCGTCGACCAGGCACAGCAACGGCTGCTCGGCGGCGAGGTCGGAGAGCAGGGTGAGCACAGCGAGACCGATGCGGAAACGGTCCTCCGGCGATGCCTCGGCCAGCCCGAACGCCCCGCGCAGCGCGCTGGATTGGGGACCGGGGAGGGCCGCCAGCCGGTCCTCCGTCAGCACCGGACGCAGCAGCAGGTGCAGCCCGGCGAAGGGCAGGACGGACTCGGCCTCGGTGCCCGTGGTGCGCAGGACGCGCACCTCGCTCCCCGCCGTCCTGGCCCGCCGGGCCGCCTCGGCCAGCAGCTCCGATTTACCGATCCCGGCCACGCCGCGCACCAGCAGGGCGCCGCCGCGTCCCTCCCACGCACGCGCCAACAGCCCGGCGACGGCGGCGTGTTCCGCTTCCCGTCCGTACAGCACCACTCGACGGCCCCCCGGCCTCGCTCGACATGCCCCGGCAGTCCTTCACTCCCGCAATCCCGCGGGTCAGCCCCGTAGTCCTACGGATTCGGGGCCTGACCTGGGCAGACTACGTTCTGGACCATGACACGAACGACTCGCATCACGATCGGCGTCTTCGCACCGGCCCTCACCCTCGACCCGGCGGCCGCCCCCGGGGAGACCGCGGAAGCGGCCCGCCTCGCCGAGGAGCTCGGCTTCGAATCCCTGTGGACCAGCGATCTGTTGACCGGACGCTGCCCGATGCTCGATCCCCTGCTGGT
Source organism: Streptomyces thioluteus (assembly GCF_039535865.1). NCBI lineage: Bacteria > Bacillati > Actinomycetota > Actinomycetes > Kitasatosporales > Streptomycetaceae > Streptomyces > Streptomyces thioluteus. The sequence goes on along the minus strand of NZ_BAAAXZ010000035.1, from coordinate 810 downwards.
GCTGGGCAGCGCGGCCGCCGTCACGACACGGCTGCGGCTCGGCACCGCGGCGCTGGTGCCCGCGCTGCACCCGCTGCCCGGACTGGCCCAGCGACTGGCCACGCTCCAGTACCTCTCCGGCGGTCGGCTCCTCGTCGGCGTCGATGCCGGGGACAGCGCCTGGGCCCGTTGGCGCGGTGGTCTGAAGGACCCGACGGCCTGGCGGGCAACGGGCAATCCCTTCGAGGAGCGCGATGCCCGCCTCGACGAGATGCTCTCCCGACTGCCCGGGGCGATGAGCGGCGAGCCGGGCCGACTCGACCCTGCACAGCCGGAATTGAGGCTGACCGTGCCGGCCGAGGTGCCGCCGCTGCTCGTCGGCGGCGAGAACGAGGCGGCTCTTGAGCGAGCTGTCCGGTACGGCGACCACTGGTTCCCGGCGCTCGCCTCTCCGGAGTGGCTGGTGGAGGGAGTCGATCGGCTCCGTGAACATGCCGAGGCCCTCGGTCGGCCCGTGCCCGGGGTGACCGTGGCCCAGCCATTTGGGCTCGGCGATGACGTCGAAAGGCCGGGCGGCCCGAATCCGACGCGGACCGCAGCCAATGCCTTCGGGCTCACGGAGGAACGGGCCGACGCCATGGTCGTCGAGGGAAGCCCGGAGCAGGCGGCGGAGCGGATCGTGGAATTCGCATCGGCCGGCGCGGATCGGATCGTATTCAGCACCTACGACCGTTCCTGGCGGAAGCAGTACGAGCTGCTGGCGGAGGCGGTGGCTCTCCTGCCTTAAATGCCCTGAAACGCAGAAAAGCCGTAGGGCCCGGATCGTTTACC
>NZ_BAAAXZ010000034.1:0-68933 GCF_039535865.1 Streptomyces thioluteus | reverse complement strand
GCGGATGCTCCGGGGAACGACGCGCCCCGCCCCCGAGGCCAAGACCGGCAAGGACACGGCCTCCACCCTGCCGCTGCGCGGCGGCGACCGCAGCGCGGCCGCCCGCCGGCGCAGCGTCCTGGCCCGCTCATTCGACGATCTGCCGTCCGTCCAGGGCCCGTTCACCGGCCGCAAGGAGCAGCTCGACCGGATCGCCCAATGGGTGCACCAGGCCCGGGCGAGCACGGAGACCAAGCCGGTGGTCGTGGTGCTGCACGGCCCGCCGGGCTCGGGCCGCTCCGCCCTCGCGCTGCGCGCCGCCCACCAGCTGCGCGACCAGTTCCGGGGCGCGTGCGTGGTGGACCTGCGGGGCGAGAGCCACGACGAGCCGCCGCTGACCACCCGGGACGCCCTGCTGCACCTGCTCAACCGGCTCGGCGCCCCGCGCGACCAACTCCTCTTCCGGGAGCGGTCGTCACAGGACCAGCACCTCAAGCGGCTGTCGGAGGTCTACCACCAGCACCTGACGGGGCTGCCGGTCACGATCGTGCTCGACGACGCCTCCGACGCGGAGCAGGTCCGCGCGCTCGTGCCCGAGCGCTCCGAGAGCCTGGTGCTGGTCACGGCCCCCGCCCCGCTCCCCCTCCCACCGGACCTGGTGGCCTGGGCCCACCAGCTGGAGGTCGGCCCGCTGGATGGGCCGGGGGCGCGGGAGCTGCTGCGATCGGCGGCCGAGGAGGACGACGGCGCACTCGGCGACGCCCATCTCCTCGACGATGTGGGGGAGTTGTGCGGAGGACTGCCGCTGGCGCTGCGCGTGGCGGGTTCCTCGCTGGGCCCGCGCACCGCGCGGACGCTGGCCGCGGAGCTGGCCGCCGCCGGGCAGGGCGGCCCGGTCGAGCGGGCCCTGTGGCTGCGCTACCTCGACCAGAACGAGGACGCCCGCAGGCTGCTGCGCCGGCTCGCGCTGGGCGGACGGGCCTCGCTGGGCGCGGCCGCGGCGGCGGCGCTGCTCGCGGCGGACCAGAAGGAGGCGGCGCGCACGCTGACGGAGCTGGCGCGCGCGGGCCTGATCGAGCCGGTGCGCCCGGGCCGGTTCCGGATGCACGACCTCGTGCGCGACTTCGCCCACGCCCGGCTGCACGAGGAGGAGTCCCCCGGCGAGCGGGGCGCCGCCCAGGAGCGGCTGATCCGCAGCTACGCGGAGCTGGCCGACTCGGTGATCCGCATGGTCGACGGCAAGACCTCCACGCGCGCGGACGCGTTCGCCAGGGGTGCCGCCGGCGGTCACGGCTTCGCCTCGCTGGACGCGGCGCTGCGCTGGCTGGACGACGAGTCGAGCTTCATCACGGCGGCGCTGCGGCACGCGGAGGGGGTGGACCAGTCGGCCGTGCTGCACCTGCTGGGCGCCCTGTGCGACTACTGCCTGCTGCGCGGCGATCTCTACCGGCTGGGCGAGCTCAGCGAGTTGACGCAGTCCACGGACCGGGAGCTGCTCAACCGCTCGGTGCAGTGGCGCACCGGCGTCGCGGCCCGCCAGCTGGGGCGAGCTGGACAAGTCCCGTACGACGCTGACCTCCGTCGTGGACCTGTACTTCGACGCACAGCACCCGGCGGGCGCCGCGCGGGCGCTGCGCGACCTGGGCATCACGCTCCAGCACCAGGGCAACATGCGCGAGGCGGCCGAAAAGCTCCGCGAGGCACTGGAGTTGCAGACCGCGCCGGAGCTGAGCGGCGACCGGGCGTGGACGATGCACGCGCTGGCGGCGGTCGAGCGGGACCGCGGCCGGCTGGCGGAGGCGCTGGACCTGCTGGCTGTCGCCCTGGAGCTGCACCTGGACAGCGAGAGCCTGCACGGCCAGGCGTGGGCGCACTTCCACCGGGGCCAGGTGCTGCTGCGGATGGGCCGGGCGACGCCCGCCGAGGAGGAGCTGCGGGAGGCCCTGGAGCTGTACGGGCGCACCCAGGACGGCCGGGGCGCGGCCTGGGCCCTGACCCAGCTGGCGCGGGCCCGGCTGACCGCCGGGGACGCGTCGGCCGCGGCGGACGGGCTGCGGCAGGCGGTCGTCCGGCACCGGGAGCACGAGGACGCGCGGGGCGAGGCCTGGACGCTGTTCCACCTGGGGCAGGCGCTGGAGGAATCGGGCGATCTCCCGGCTGCACTGCGGGAGTTGGAGCGGTCGCGCACGATGTTCAACCGCATGCGCGACGTCTACGGGCTGGCGTGCGCCCGGCACCACTCGGCCCGGGTCACCCGGGACCAGCGGGCGGCCCAGACGGGCAGCCTGCGCAACAGCGGCTTCGCCCGGCAGCTCCTCCAGGACGCCCGGCTGGACTTCCAGCGGGTGGGCGTGGAGCACGGCGAGGCCTGGTCGTGCGTGGAGCTCGCCGTGATCGACGCGGGCAACGGGCGCGCGGCGCAGGCGCTGGAGCTGGTGGACGTGGCGGCCCGGCTGTTCGGGGCGCTGGGCGACCGGCGCGGGGAGAGCTGGGCGCGGTTCCTGCGCTGCACCTTGCTGCCGCTGGCGTCACCGGGCGGTTCGGTGGTGGGAACGGCGGTCGCCGAGGAGGAGCTCGCCCGGCTGCGGGTGGAGCTGCGGTCCGCCGACTGGGCGGTCGATCCGTCGCTGGAGCAGTACGCGGAGGCGTTCGCGCTGGTGCTGGAGCGGGGCGTGGAGCCGGAGTCCGGCTGGCAGGCGTGGCGCCTGGGCATGGTGCCGAGCCGGCACGCGCGGGAGGTGGTGGCCGTGCTCCCCCGGTGAATCCCGTAGCGGGGTGCCGCCCGCAACCCACCGGAGCCCGGCCCACCGGAGCCCGGCCCGCCGGGGCGGAACGCCGGGGGCGAAGCGCCCGCGGCGAAGAGCCACCGGAAGATCCCGGACGAAGGGCCCTGAGAGGAAGCCCCCAGCGGAAGACCCCTGGAGGGAGCCCCGACGGAAGACCTGGTAGGGCGCCCCTGGAAGGAGCCCCCGGCGGAAGGCCCTGAACAAAGCGGCAAGCGCCGGGCCGGCGGCAGGGGCTGCCAGCAGAGGCCGGGCCGGCCCGGGCCGGGCCGGGCCGGGCACGCCGAAGGGTCCGGCGGCACCCTGGGGGTGCCTCCGGACCGGGCCGGCCGGAGCCGGGTCAGCCCTTGGCGGGCTTGGTCTCCGGGCCGCGGGCCGACGGGTCGGCGGCGGCCGCCGCCAGACCCGCGCCAGCGGCGGAGGCCTCCGGCGCCTCCTCGAAGTCGACCTTCTTCATGTGCTTGGTCATCGACTTCATCAGCAGCCAGACGGCGGCGCCGATGACGGCGAAGACGATGAAGCCGAGCACACCGGGGGTGACCTTGTTCTTGTCAAGCTCCTCGCCGGCGAGCGGCACGAGGTGGGTGACAGCGAGGGAGGCAGTCGCGCTCATCATGGGGTCAATTGTTGCGGATGCCCGCGAAGAGGTCGTCCTCGGGGAGGGTGGTGCTCACGAGGGACTTGGCGAGCTCGTACTCCTCGGTCGGCCAGACCTCGCGCTGAATGTCCAGCGGCACGCGGAACCAGCCACCGTCCGGGTCGATCTGCGTGGCGTGGGCGATCAGCGCCTTGTCACGGATCTCGAAGAAGTCGCCGCACGGGACGAAGGTTGTCAGGTTGCGGTCGCGGCCGATGCTGTCCCAGCGCTCCAGCCACTCGCCGTACGGGGAATCCAGGCCGCGCTCGATCAGCGCGTCGTGCAGGGTCTGGGTGCGCTGCCGGTTGAAGCCCTGGTTGTAGTAGAGCTTCTGCGGCTGCCAGGGCTCGCCGGCCTCGGGGTAGCGCTCGGGGTCGCCGGCCGCATCGAAGGCCACCATCGAGATCTGGTGGGTCATGATGTGGTCGGGGTGCGGGTAGCCGCCGTTCTCGTCGTACGTGGTGATCACGTGCGGCTTGAACTCGCGGATCAGCTTCACCAGCGTCCCCGCCGCCTCCTCGACGTCCTCCAACGCGAAGCAGCCCTCGGGCAGCGGCGGCAGCGGGTCGCCCTCGGGCAGCCCGGAGTCCACATAGCCCAGCCACTCCTGCTTGACGCCCAGGATGTCCCGCGCCTCCGCCATCTCCTTGGCGCGGACCTCGTGGATGTGCTCCTCGATGTAGGGATCCCCCTGGAGCTTGGGGTTGAGGATGGAACCGCGTTCCCCACCCGTGCAGGTGGCGACCAGCACGTCCACCCCCTCGGACACGTACTTGGCCATCGTGGCCGCACCCTTGCTCGACTCATCGTCGGGGTGGGCGTGAACGGCCATCATTCGCAGCTGCTCAGTCAAGGCTCGATCCTCAGTCACTCGTCTCGGCAGACGCCTCCTATAGTGACCGAAGCGGGAGCCGTTTCATTCCGCGTTCACACATCGCGCCCGGGAGGGAAAGATCATGGCTGCGCAGCGCGAGGCACTGCCCGAGGGGCGTTACGGCCGCTCGGCGGACGAACGCGCCGACCGCAAGCTCAAGATCATCGGTGGTGTGCTGGGCGCGGTCCTGCTCGGCTTCGTCGGGTGGTCGGCTGTGCACTACATCACCACGTCGGACGTGAGCGGCCAGCTGATCCGGTCGAAGACGGTGTCCGACACCTCGGTCCAGGCGGTCCTGGAGATTCGCAAGGGCAAGGGCGACAAGGCCGTGTGCACCCTGCGCTCGCGCGCCAACGACGGCTCCGAGGTCTCGCGCCTGGACGTGACGCTCGACCGCCCCGAGGAGCACTTCACCGAGTTCGTCACGCTCCGCACCACCGCCCGGGCCCGCTTCACGGACCTCGAGGGCTGCCGCACCGTGAAGAGCGGCTGAGCCGGGCCGCCCCGGGAGCCCCGACGCCCCCGAGCGATTCTTGACACACCACCGCTGACCTGCGTTGATGCGTTTCTTGCGCGGTTTCTCCCCGCGGCTTCTTCCCCCATTCCGGACGTAATTGTTAGGCTCGTGGTTTCGCCCGCCTTTGGAGGTGCACCCTTCTGAGTAGGGCGTTCATTTGTATCCGAGACCCCAAGTTTTCCCCAGCACCGACGAGGAGCACCTGTGACCCAGACCAGCGACAACGTCACCTGGCTGACTCAGGAGGCGTACGACCAGCTCAAGGCCGAGCTGGACTACCTGTCTGGTCCCGCTCGCACGGAGATCGCGGCCAAGATCGCCGCGGCGCGCGAGGAAGGTGACCTGCGCGAGAACGGCGGGTACCACGCGGCCAAGGAGGAGCAGGGCAAGCAGGAGCTCCGTGTGCGCCAGCTGACCCAGCTGCTCGAGCACGCGAAGGTCGGCGAGGCCCCGGCCGCCACCGGCGTGGTCGCCCCCGGCATGGTCGTCACCATCGCCTTCGACGGGGACCCCGAGGACACCCTGGCGTTCCTGCTCGCCTCCCGCGAGTACGCCAGCTCGGACATCGAGACGTACTCCCCGCAGTCGCCCCTGGGCACCGGTGTGAACGGCAAGAAGATCGGCGAGGACGCCGAGTACGAGCTGCCGAACGGCAAGAAGGCCAAGGTCCGCATCCTGGACGCCAAGCCCTACCAGGGCTGAGCCGCCGACGCCGCCCACGGCCCCGGACCGCATATGGTCCGGGGCCGTGGGCGTTCCGGCCGGCCGACGGCCCGCCGAGGATCAGCCCGTCGCCGAGCGGTACTTGCGCACCGACAGCCACCGGAAGACCGCGATGATCAGCGCCGACCAGATCAGTGACGCCCACACCGGGTGCTGCATCGGCCAGGACGAGGGCACCGGATAGCCCGCCGGCAGGTTTCCGAAGAGCTCGCGCGCGGCCTGCACCGTGGAACTGAACGGATTCCACTCGGCGATCACCCGCAGCACCGTCGGCATGTTGCCGGACGGCACGAAGGCGTTCGAGATGAACGTCAGCGGGAAGAGCCAGATCAGCCCGCCGGAGGTGGCCGCCTCCGGGGTCCGCACGGACAGCCCGATCAGCGCGCCGATCCACGAGAACGCGTACCCGAGCAGGAGCAGCAGCACGAAGCCCGCCAGCGCCTTCGGCACCCCGTCGTGGATCCGCCAGCCCACGATGAGGGCGACCACCGCGAGCACCACCAGGGTCAGCGCGGTCTGCACCAGGTCGGCGAGGGTCCGGCCGGTGAGGACGGCGCCGCGCGCCATCGGCAGTGAACGGAAGCGGTCGATGAGCCCCTTGTGCATGTCGTCCGCGATGCCCGCGCCCGCGCCGGCGGTGGCGAAGGTGACCGTCTGCGCGAAGATGCCGGCCATCAGGAACTCGCGGTAGAGCGAGGGCTTCGTACTGCCGCCGACGGCGATCGAGCCGCCGAAGACATAGCTGAACAGCACCACGAACATGATGGGTTGTATCAGCGCGAACACGACCACCTCGGGTATCCGGGCCATCCGGATCACGTTCCGCCAGGCGACGACCAGGGAGTCGTGGACGGACTGGCCGACGGCCCCGCCTCTGCGGGGCACCGGGGTGCGGTGCGGAGTGCCTCCGACGACGGTCATGGCACGGCCCCTTCCTGCTGCTCCTCCGCTTCCGCGGCATGGCCGGTGAGCGAGATGAAGACGTCGTCCAGGGTCGGGCGGCGCAGCCCGATGTCGTCGATCCCGATGCCGTGGGCGTCCAGTTCGCGGATGATCTCGGCGAGCAGCCGGGCGCCGCCCGAGACCGGCACCGTGATCCTGCGGGTGTGCTCCTCGACGGCGGAATCGCCGTCGCCGAACCGCCGCAGCACCTCGTCCGCGGGGACGATGTGCTCGCGCCGGTGCACGACGACCTCGACGCGCTCCCCGCCGGTCCGCGCCTTCAACTGGTCGGACGTGCCCCGGGCGATGACCCGGCCGTGATCGACGACGGCGATGTCGTGGGCGAGGCGGTCGGCCTCCTCCAGGTATTGGGTGGTGAGCAGCAACGTCGTCCCGCCGGCCACCAGTTCCTCGATGACCTCCCACAACTGCTGGCGGTTGCGCGGGTCGAGGCCCGTCGTCGGCTCGTCCATGAACATCACGGGCGGGCTGACGACCAGCGCCGCGGCGAGGTCCAGCCGGCGGCGCATGCCGCCCGAGTAGGTCTTGGCGGGCCGGTCGGCGGCGTCGGCGAGGTTGAAGCGGTCCAGCAGTTCGCCCGCCCGCTTCTTGGCCTCCCGTCCGCCGAGCTGGTAGAGCCGGCCGACCATGCGGAGGTTCTCGCGCCCCGTCAAATACTCGTCGACGGCGGCGAACTGGCCCGACACCCCGATGCTGTGCCGCACCGCGTCGGGCTTCTTGAGCACGTCGATGCCGGCCACGGAGGCCGACCCGTGGTCGGGCCGGATGAGCGTGGTCAGCACGCGCACGGTGGTGGTCTTCCCCGCGCCGTTGGGGCCGAGCAGCCCCAGGACCGTCCCTTCCGGGACGTCGAGGTCGACGCCGTCCAGAGCCCTTACGTCGCCGAAGACCTTGACCAGGCCTTCGGCGTATATCGCGCCCGGCATGGAGCTTCTCCCCGTTCGGTGACGTAATACAGAATTTTACGGTCACCGACCACATTCCGCTCTCTGAACGGAAATTCCGGATATTCCACTCCACTTGTGCGGAACCCCGTGCGGAACCCGAGGGGCACGGACGCCGGACCTCAACTCCCCTCAGGGCGTGACGAGATACCCCGCCTCGCGCAGCGCCGCGCGCACGGCCGAGCAGTGCTCCGGCCCCTTCGTCTCCAGGTGCAGCTCGACCTCCGCCTCGGTGAGACCGAGCCGGGGATCGGTGCGCACATGGCTGACGTCCAGGACGTTGGCGTCCGCCGCCGACAGCACCTCCAGCAGCGCGGCCAGCGCCCCCGGGCGGTCGGTCAGCCGCAGCCGCAGCGAGAGGTAGCGGCCCGCGGCCGCCATGCCGTGCCGCAGGACGCCCTGCATCAGCAGCGGGTCCACGTTCCCGCCCGACAGCACCGCGACGACCGGCCCCTCGAACGACGAGGGGGCCGCCAGCAGCGCCGCCACCGGGGTCGCCCCGGCCGGCTCCACCACCAGCTTCGCCCGCTCCAGGCAGAGCAGCAACGCGGCGGCTATCTGGTCCTCCGAGACGGTGCGGACCTCGTCCACCAGCCGCTCGACGATCCCGAACGGCACGTCGCCGGGCCGCCCGACCTTGATCCCGTCCGCCATCGTCGCCGGCGCCCCCAGCGTCACCGGACGGCCCGCCTTCAGCGACGGCGGGTACGCGGCGGCGCCCGCCGCCTGCACGCCCACGACCCGTACGTCCGGCCGCAACGCCTTGACCGCCACGGCGATCCCGGCCGCCAGACCGCCCCCGCCGATGCCCACCACGATGGTGCGCACCTCCGGGCACTGCTCCAGGATCTCCAGGCCCACGGTGCCCTGCCCCGCGATGACGTCGGGGTGGTCGAAGGGGTGGATGAAGACCGCGCCCGTGCGCCGGGCGTACTCCTGCGCGGCGCGCAGCGACTCGTCCACCACCTGTCCGTGCAACCGCACTTCGGCTCCGTACTCCCGGGTGGCCGCCACCTTCGGCAGCGGCGCGCCCTCGGGCATGAAGACCGTCGAGCGCACCCCCAGCAGGGAGGCGGCGAGCGCGACGCCCTGCGCGTGGTTGCCGGCACTGGCGGCGACGACGCCGGCCGCGCGCTCCCGGGCGGACAGCCCCGCGATGCGCACATAGGCGCCGCGGACCTTGAACGACCCGGTGCGCTGCAGGTTCTCGCACTTGAGGTGGACCGGGGCGCCGATCAGGGCGGACAGGTGGCGGCTGCCCTCCAGGGCGGTGGTCCGGGCGACGCCCGAGAGCACCTTCTGCGCGTCGCGCACGGCGTCGAGCGTCACGGAAAGAGGGCTTCCGCCGGGCGCGGGGCCGCGCCCCGGACCGTCCTGCGGGCGGGATGCGGACGCGGGGGACGCCGCCGTGCCGTCCCCGTCACCAACTCGTGCAGCCATGCCGCCCAGTCTCGCAGGCCGGGGCCCCTCATGGACCCCCCTGCCCCCACCAATCCACCGGTTTGCCGAGCAGCGGTACGCACGCCCGCCGGGCCGCGTACTCTGTCCCCCATTCACGAGCAATTCCAGCCCGCCGCACGAAGTGAGTCCCCAGCCATGCCCACCCCTCCGGACATGACGACCGACCTCGCACCAGGTGTCCTCGACACTCTCCAGCACCAGGTTGCCGTCTTCGCCCGCCGCGCAGAACAGACCCGCCTCGGCGGCGTCGGCCGGATCCACAACTCCATGGACCGCGCCGCCTACCTGCTGCTCAACCGCCTCGACCAGGAAGGCCCGATGGGCGTCAAGGCGCTCGCCGCGGGCATGGGCATCGACTCCTCGACGGTCACCCGTCAGGTGGCTCCGCTCGTCGACACCGGACTGGTCAAGCGCACCTCGCACCCCGAGGACGGCCGTGCGGTCGTCCTCCAGCTCTCGCCGCGCGGCAAGGCCCGCCTCGACGAGGTCCGCGCCTCGCGCCGGCAGTTGATGGAGCTGTGCACCGAGGGCTGGACCGAGGAGGAGCGCGCGGTGTTCTGCACCCTGCTCACCCGCTTCAACTCCGCGCTCTCCGACGTGCACAGCGCGCTCCCGCAGGTGCCGCCGGCCTCTTGACCCCCCGGGCGCCCGCGCCTGTCATGGAGGTGTCCCCCGCCGGACACCCGCGCGGGGGCGACCGCCCGGTCGCCGAGGCACACGGGGGTTCACCGGATGCGTTCACCGCAGGGGATGCGTTCCCCGGATGCATGAGGGGCGAGCAGCGCGCCGCGACCGGGAGTTCGACGCCTTCGTGGCCGGCGCGGGCGGCCGACTGCTGCGCACCGCGCTGCTGCTGACCTGCGACGCGGCCGCCGCCGAGCAGCTGCTCACCGTCGCCCTGGCGAGCACCTACGCCGCCTGGGACCGCCTCGGCGGCGACGATCCGTACGACCTGGCCCGGCAGGAGCTCGTCGCCCGCTTCGCGCGCTCCTCCCGGCGGTACCGCCGTGCCCGCGACGGCGTCCTGGGCCGGCTGACCCCGCGCGAGCGCCTCGTCGTCGTCCTGCGGCTGCACGAGGGGTTCGCGGAGGAGCAGGCCGCGGCCGGTCTGGGGCTGTCGCCGGAGCGGGTGCGGGCGGTCTGCGCCCGGGCGGTCGCCGCCCTGTGCGCGCGGCCCCGGGTCCCCCGGTGAACTCCTACGAGCGCGACCACGAGGCCGTCCGCCGGCTGCTCGTCTCCTGCCGTCCGGCGGTCCCGCCCGGGCTGGCCGCGCGGGCCGCCGGGCGCGGCCGCCGGCTGCTGCGCGTGCGGCGGACGCTGCGCGCGCTGGGGTGGGCGCTGCTGGCCGCCGCGGTCGTCGCGTTCTGCGTCTGGGCCGCGCTCACCGAGCCGTGGGCGGTGCACCCGCACGACACCGCCCCGCCCCTGGAGGGGTGGTGAGCCCCCTCGCGGTCAAGCGCCTTATCCGAGCGCCTGCTTGACGTCCGCCAGCAGGTCGTCGACCGACTCGATGCCCACCGAGAGGCGCACGAGGTCCGCCGGGACCTCCAGCTGGGAGCCGGCCGTGGAGGCGTGCGTCATCCGGCCCGGGTGCTCGATGAGCGACTCGACGCCGCCCAGCGACTCGCCGAGGGTGAACAGCTGCGCGCGGTTGCAGACCTCGACCGCCGCCTCCTCGCCGCCCTGGACGCGGAAGGAGATCATGCCGCCGAAGGCCCGCATCTGCTTGGCCGCGACCTCGTGGAGCCGGTGCTCCGGCAGGCCCGGGTAGAAGACCTCGGTCACCTTGGGGTGCGCGACCAGCAGCTCCGCGATGCGCGCGGCGTTGGCGCTGTGCCGGTCCATGCGGACGGCGAGGGTCTTGATGCCGCGCAGCGTCAGCCAGGAGTCGAAGGGGCCGGCGACGGCGCCCATCGCGTTCTGATGGAAGGCCAGTTCCTCGGCGAGACCGGCGTCGGAGGTGACGAGCGCGCCGCCGACCACGTCGGAGTGGCCGCCCATGTACTTGGTGGTCGAGTGGACGACCACGTCGGCGCCGAGCGACAGCGGCTGCTGGAGGTAGGGGCTGGCGAAGGTGTTGTCCACCACCAGCTTCGCCCCGCCCTCGTGCGCGACCTGGGCGACGGCGGCGATGTCCGTGATGCCGAGCAGCGGGTTGGAGGGGGTCTCGACCCAGACGACCTTGGTGTTCGGCCGCAGCTCGGCCCGGACGGCGGCCGGGTCGGAGGAGTCGGCGACGGACCACTCGACGCCCCAGCGGCTGACGACCTTGGCGAACAGCCGGAACGTTCCGCCGTAGGCGTCGTTCGGGATGACCACGTGGTCACCGGGGCTGAGCAGGGTGCGCAGCAGGCAGTCCTCGGCAGCCAGGCCGGAGGCGAAGGCGAGGCCCCGGGCGCCGCCCTCCAGTGCCGCCAGGTTCTCCTCCAGGGCGGTGCGGGTGGGGTTGGCGCTGCGGCTGTACTCGTAGCCGCCGCGCAGGCCGCCGACGCCGTCCTGCTTGTAGGTGGACACTTGGTAGATGGGCGGCACGACGGCCCCGGTCAGCGGGTCCGGCTCCTGCCCGGCGTGAATGGCGAGGGTCTCGAAGGCATGCTGGTCGCTCATTGGCCCGAGAGTAGTACCCGCATTACCGGAATGCTGCTGTTCACTTGTAACCGGCACATGAACGATTCTCCGGCGCACCGGATGACCTGCGGGAAGGGTGCGCCAGGAACGATCGGGCAGACTGCCTCGTCCTAACGTCGTCGGCAATCCGTCATCTCAGCCATTCAAACCGGGACAGCACATGGAGTTTCTGGCGATCCTGCTCGCCCTCGTCATCGTCTGCGGCATCCTCGTCGTGCCCGCGATGCGCCGTCGGCGCGCACAGCAGGACGCGTTCCGGGGCGCGGGCGCGGCCCTCGACCCGGCGCACGGCCACGGCTTCGTCCCCGCCGAGCGCCTGGACGTCCGCCTCCCGGGCCCCGACCCGGAGCTGCTCGCCGCCGTCGAGGAGGCCCGCCGCACCCAGGACTGGAAGCCCGCCGCCGAGCTGCTGGCCCGCACCCCCCGCCGGCACCGCCGCCGAGCTCCGCTGGCAGCGGGTGCAGACGCTGGCCGGGGCGGCGGCGCAGGAGCTCGCCGAGACGCCCGGCACGGGCGGCATGTGGCTGCGCCACTGGCGGGTGGTGGCACCCAAGGACGCGGGCGGCGCGGCCGTCCAGGCCGAGTTCCTCGTCCAGCAGGCGCTGCGCGACCCGTCCTCGCAGGACTACCGCATGATCCTGGAGGAGGCCCGGACGGTCTGCGCGGAGGCCGCCCTCCTCGCCCCCGGCGACCCGACCCCGTACATCATCGAACTGGGCGTGGCCCGCGGCCTCGGCGCGAGCGCGGCGGAGTTCCAGTCCGTCTGGGAGACCGTGGTCTCCCGCGCACCGCAGCACATGGGGGCGCACCTGGCGGCCCTGCGCTACTGGAGCGCGAAGTGGCACGGCTCCAGGAGGAGGCGGACGCCTTCGCCCGGCGCGCGGCCGGCGGCGCCCCCGCGGGCAGCCTGCTCCCCGCGCTCCCCCTCTTCGCGGTCCACGACCACCTGCCCGACGTCGTCCTCGTCCGCAGCCTCTTCGACGGCGCCGTGGTCCGCCAGGCCGTCGAGGCCGCCCTCTATGCCGCGGCCCACGCCCCCGCCGACCACCCCGTCCTCCCGCACGTCCGGCACCTGCTCGCCTGGTTCCTGGTCAACGGCGAGCAGTACGGCCCGGCGCTGGAGCAGTTCCGCGCGGTGGACGGCCACATCGGCGCGATCCCGTGGACGTACGAGCCGGACCCGGTCGCGGCGTACGCGGCGTACCGCGCGCGGGCGGTCGCGGGCTGGGAGCACGGGGTCCGCTGACCCGGGAATTCCGCCGGACATCCGCACGTTCCCCCCGATGCACCGCCCCTTCCCGGACCTGGAGTCGTGATGCTCTTCCCCCACCACCGCCACGACCACCGCCTGCCCACCGAGGAGGAGGCCCTGAAGGGCCGCCCCGAGCCGGCCTTCCCGCTCGCCGGCCGCCACGCGGTCCTCGGCAACCCGCTCGCCGGCCCGTACCCGGAGGGCCTGGCCGTCGCCGACTTCGGCCTGGGCTGCTTCTGGGGCGCCGAGCGCCGCTTCTGGCAGACCCCCGGCGTCTGGACGACCCTGGCCGGCTACCAGGGCGGCCGCACGCCGAACCCCACCTACGAGGAGGTCTGCAGCGGCCTGACCGGCCACGCGGAGGCCGTCCGCGTCGTCTTCGACCCCGCCCTCGTCTCCTACGAGTCCCTGCTCAAGCTCTTCTGGGAGTCCCACGACCCCACCCAGGGCTTCCGCCAGGGCAACGACCGCGGCACGCAGTACCGTTCGGCGATCTACACCCACTCCCCCGAGCAGCAGTCGGCCGCCGAGTCCTCCCGCGACGCCTACCGGTCCGTCCTCCGCGGCTCGGGCTACGGCGACATCACGACGGAGATCCGCCCGGCGGGCCCGTTCTTCCCGGCCGAGGAACACCACCAGCAGTACCTGGAGAAGAACCCGGCGGGTTACTGCGGGATCGGCGGTACGGGCGTCTCCTGCCCGGTGGGGATCGCCCCGGCAAGCGGCAGCTGACGCCCGGCGTTTCCGCTCAACCGACAGACAAAAAGGCCTCGTTAGACCGCCGACGCGACAGGCATGCCACTCGCCTGGGCCGCGTAACAAGTGACGCACCACACCCGCCGCACCCGCGCATGCCCGTGGGCGGCGCCCACGCCGTTCGGACGGTGGAGTTCCGGGCGGGTGACGCGGAGGTGCGCGGGGCAGAGGCCGGAGCTGCAGCCGTGGCAGACGGCGACCGCGGTCACGGCGGCGCCGTCGGTGGCATGGCAGTCGTAGCAGTTCATTCAGGGCTCTCCTTCAACGTCCGGGCGAAGCTCGTCGCCCCGGGGCCCGGCCTCCCGCCTTGACGGCGCAAACATGACAAAGCTTCCAAGTCTGGCTTCCCTCGGGGGCCACGAGCGTAGCAACTTTGGACGACGTTGCAACTTAGACAGAGTCTAAGTCAAGCGTCGGAAGGATGCTCGTGACCTCATCACCCGACTCGAAATCCGGGGTGACCTCGCCCCTCCGGGCGGCGGAACGGCCGCCCTCCACCCCCCGCCGCCTGCTCCCCTACGCCCTCGCGGTGCTGCTCGTCGGGATCAACATGCGGCCCGCCATCGTGGCGGTCTCCCCCCTCCTGGACGACATCCGGCACGCCACCGGCCTGTCCAACGGCGGCGCCGGCGCGCTCTCCACGCTGCCGCTGATCTGCTTCGGCGTCTTCGCCCCGCTCGCGCCCCGGCTGGCCCGGCGCTGGGGCATGGAGCGCACGCTCGTCGCGGTCCTGGCGGTGCTGCTGTGCGGCACCGCGGTGCGGCTCGTCCCGGCGACGTTCCCGCTGTTCGCCGGATCGTTCCTGGCCGGCACGGCGGTGGCGGTGGCCAACGTGGTCATCACCGCGTTGATCAAAAGGGACTTCGACCGACGGGTCGGGCTGATGTCCGGCCTGCACACCACCATGCTCGTCGGCGGCGGCGCGGTCGCGGCCGCCACGACCGTCCCGCTGCGCGACGCGCTGTCGCTGTCGTGGGCGGGCGGCCTCGCCCTGTGGAGCGTCCCGGCGCTGGTGGCGCTGGCGGTCTGGGCGCCGCGGCTCCCGGCGCCGGCGGCCACGGCCGGCGGTTCCGGAGCGGACGGGCGGTTCGGTGTGGCGCAGCGGAACGGCCTGGGCGGTCGCCCTGTTCTACGCGTTCCAGTCCCTGCTGTACTACACGGCGACCACCTGGCTGCCGTCGTTCGCCGTCGACCACGGCTGGTCCGAGGGCGGCGCCGGGGTCCTGCTGGCGGTCTGCATGGGCTCCGCGGTGATCACCTCGCTGCTGGTGCCGGTGTGGGCCCAACGGTCCCGTCGGCAGAGCTGGTTGGCGGTCGCCGGGACCGTGCTCTGCATGGCCGCGTTCCTCGGGATGCTGTCGGCACCGGCCGGGCCGGCGGCCGTGGTGTGGGCCGTCCTGCTGGGCCTCGGCCTGGGGGCCGTGCTCTCCCTGGGCATCGCCTACATGTCCCTGTGCGCCCGCACGGCGCACGAGGCGGGACTCCTGTCCGCGATGTCCCAGTGCGTGGGCTACCTGCTGGCCGCCGCGGGCCCCGTCGCCTTCGGCGCCGCCCGTGACCTCACCGGCGGTTGGACGGCGGGGCTGGTCGCGCTGGTGGTCCTGGCGGTGCCGATGGGGGTCGCGGGGGCGCTGGCGGGCCGCGGCGGCCGGGTCGGGCCGTAGCCGGGCCCGCTCAGCCCCCGGCCAGCCGGTCGACCGCCGCGACGACAGCGGCCGTTCCGTCCTCCGCGCGGATCCGGACCCCCAGGGCGCGGGCCCGCTCGCGGTAGGACGGGTCGGTGGTGACGCGCACCAGGGCGGCGATCAGGGCGTCCGCGGTGAGGCGGCGCAGCGGTACGGGCCCGGGCGAGACACCGAGCGCGGCGCCACCACCCGGACCAGCTGTCCGGCGCCGGTGGAACAGCGCTGCAGGGCACGCCCCTTCTCGGACTCCATCGCCGCGCGCGGATCGGTGGCCAGCGGCTGGAACGCGAGCCCCGCGTCGGCGGCCAGCGAAGCGAAACGCCCATGGGTGACCAGGGAAACCTCGTGCCCCGCCCGCCCCAGGGCGTGTCCCAGCCCGGTGTAGGGCGCCGCGTCCCCACGCGAACCGGCGGTCATCAGGGCCACTCGCATGGGCGGCAGTATGCCGCGCTCCGGGGCGCCACGGGGACGGCCCGTCACCCGTTCGGAGGGCAGGGCCCGATACCCCTGGGTAGGCTGACGAAGGGGGACGAAGATCGCGCCCATGGGAGAAGCAATGACCACGTCGGCCGCCGGTCAGCCCCTCATTCCCCAGCCCCCCGCGACGGTGACGGCGCTGCGGCAGGCGGTCGCGCAAATCGCCCCGGCGGCCCTTCCCGCGTTCACCCGCGAACTCGACCAGGCCGCGGACCAGTCCAGACAGGGTTCGGACCTGGCGCCCCTGCAACGGTTCGTCGCCCAGTGGGCCGTCTACGTGCACATCCAGCGGCAGCCCCGGCTCGCCTCCCGTTTCCGGGAACTGGAGGACCTGGCGACGACCGGCGACGCGGCACAGGCGCGCGGCGCGGCGTCGGAGATCGGCCGGATGCTGGACGACGCGCACACGGCTCTGTCCCTTCTCCCTCGGTGAGCAGCGACTGGCGCTGGGAGTACGACCCGGATGCCGCACATGTCACCGGAGGGATCCCCGCCGAAATCGTGACCGAAGCGGAGCGCCTGGCCGGCCAGTTGGCGGAGCTGGCCCACATGGGCGCCGACATCGGCGATTTGGGGAACGGCCCCCGGCCCGGAGGGCTGCGCCGCATGGACGCCGCAGGCGGCTGGTTCTCCTACCTCGCCGCTCCGCGCGACCAGTTGCTCGTCGTGGTCCGGATCGTCCCGCCGTACGACGCCCTGTAGGCCCTTACCGCAACCGCGCCTCGTCCGCCGCCTCCCGCCCCCGGGCCCAACCCTCCGCGTCGCGGCCGCGCAGGCGGTGGGACGTGGTGGTGGGGAAGAGGCGTTCGGCCGTCTCGCCGACGGCGAGGTCGCGGGCGGCGAGGACGGGGAGGACTTCCGAGGGGGCCTGCCGGGCCGTCACGTCGCGGGCCGTGGTGGACAGGCGGTCGCCGATGCGGGACGCGTAGGCGATCAGGAAGGACTCGCGGAAGTCGCGGGTCCGGCGCGAGCGGCGGTCGCGATGGTGGGCGTCGGCGGCGCGGCGCATGGCGGTGTCGGCCTGGACGAGGAGCGAGGTGTACATGAGCTCGACGAGTTCCAGATCCGCGTCGAAGCCGACGACCGTCGAGAAGCCGAGCTCGGACGACCACACCGCGCGGCAGTGGTTGGCCTCGGCGACGGCGCCGAGGAGCAGGGCCTTCGCGGGCTCGTAGGGGCCTTCGACGCCGAGGCGGCAGGAGGCCGGGCCGTCGCCCGCGGTGGCGTCCCCGGCCGGGAGCAGCGCCGCGTCGATGGAGTGACGCGCCATCAACTCCTGCGCCTTGGCGGAGAACGCCTCTGCCTCCTCGGGGAAGTCCGTGGACTCGGCCTTGGCGAGCAGCGCCCGGATCCGGCCGAGTGCCTTCGGCGGGGCGGTCACGGGCAGGGCGGCGGCGGGGCGTCCGGAGCGGGACGGCACGGGGCCCGCCGACTCGATCCGCGGCAGGCGGGCGATCAGCCGCAGCGCCGCCAGGGCCACCGCGACGGCCTCGAAGCGGGCGATCCGCTCACGCCGCGCGAAGCCGTCCAGGAACGCCCCGTCGCCGTCCCACCACACCGTCGCGGACAGGGCGTCGAGCTGTCCGGCCCAGCGGGCGTCGAAGGCCCCGGCCGGATACCGGCGGGCCTCCGCCGCGACGGCGTCGACGACGAAGCGGGCCGCGGCGGGCGCGGCGTCCCGCCGGGCGAGCCGGACGGCGTCCGCGGGCTGCCAGCCGCGCTCCCAGGCGCCGCGCACCGCGGCCTCGGCGGCGCGCAGGAGCGCCCGGCCGAGCGCCTCCGGCCCGGCGGGCGAGGCCGCCAGCGCGGAGGCCGAGGCGTCGGCGGCGTCCTCGGCGTCCGCCGCGGGGAGCGCGCACAGCCGTCGCACGGCCGCCTCGACGGCCTCGCGGAGCGCGGTCTCCCCGGGTGCTTCCCGGCGCTTGCCCATGGGTGCTTCCTTACGACACTTACGACACTTACGACACTTACGACACTTACGACGTGAAACGCCGGGCGGCGGCCGCGGTGATCAGCGGCCGCCGCCCGGCGGGGGGGAACGGGGGTCAGGGGATCAGGCGCCGGTGGCGCTGCCCTTGACCCACTCCGACCAGCTCATGTTCCAGCCGTTGAGGCCGTTGTCGGGAGAGATCGTCTTGTCGTCGGAGTTCTTGACGACGACGACGTCACCGATCTGGGAGTTGCTGAAGAACCAGGAGCCCGGCGTGTTCGGGTCGTTCGCGCCCTGCACGTCCTTGAGGCCCACGCAGCCGTGGCTGGTGTTCTCGTTGCCGAAGACGCCGCCGCCCCAGTAACTGCCGTGGATGAACGTGCCGGAGGTCGACAGGCGCATCGCGTGCGGGACGTCCGGGATGTCGTACTCGCCCTTGCCGTCGCCCTTGGTGAAGCCGACGGTCGAGCCGTCCATCCGGGTCTCCTTGAACTTCTCGGAGATCACCATCTTGCCGTTGTACGTCGGGTTGGACGGGCTGCCCGCCGAGATCGGGATGGTCTTGAGGACCTGGCCGTCCCGGACGACGGTCATCTGGTGGGTCTTGGCGTCGACCGTGGAGACCTGCGAGTGGCCGATCCGGAACTTGACCGTCTTGTTCTGGACGCCCTTGATCCCCGGGGCGGCCTCGACCTTGTCGAGGCTCATCTTCAGGGTGACCTCGGAGTTCGCCTTCCAGTAGTCCTGGGGGCGGAAGTCGAGGCGCTGGTCGTTGAACCAGTGGCCGACGACCTTCTGGCCGCTGCTGGAGGTGACCTCCAGGTTCGACTGGACGGCCTTCCGGTCCTTGATCGGCTTGTCGAAGTTGATCGACACCGGCATGCCGACGCCGACGGTCTGGCCGTCCTCGGGGGTGAAGGAGCCGATGAAGCTGTTGTTCGGCGAGACGGTGGAGAAGGACGAGTTCGCCACGGCCTTGCGGCCCTCGGAGTCCTTGGCCTCGGCGACGATCTGGTACTTGGTCGAGCGCTCGAGGTTCTTCTTCGGCTTCCAGGACTTCTTGTCCGCGGACAGCTCGCCCTCGACCGGGGCGGGCTTGCCCGTCTTCTCGTCGATGGACGTCATCTTGACGCCGGTGAGCTCGCCGTCGCCGACGGTGACCTGGGCGACGTCCGCGGTGACGCCAGCGTTGGCCGTGCCGGTCTTCGTGGCGATCTTGATCTGCGCCTTGGAAGCTTCCTTGGCGGCCGCGGCGTCGACCTTGCTCTGCGACTTGTCCTTGCCGCCGCCCTTGCCGTCGTCGCCGTCGCCGCCACCGCAGGCGGCGAGGGTGAGCACACCACCGAGCACGGCGGCCGCGGCCACCAGGCCCTTGCGGCGCTTGCCGTCCTTCATCACACGCATCTCCATCGCTCTGGACCCCGAAATCCCCGAACCGGGCCGCGGAGGCGCCTCCGCCCCTCGGCCTCACCCCGCCACCGCCGGGCTCCTCACGGGCACCCGGCCGTCCCGGTTACGCATAGGGAACGCCTGACCCGAATCGCCCGTTCCACCATTGGGAAAAGTGTGGGGAAGACCACGCCAGTAAAGACCCTAGAGGCGCACCCGCCCAAGCCGGGGTCCCCTCCGGGTCTCCGGACCCCGTACGGGTTCCGGTCGGCTCACGGCTTCCCCATCACCCGTGCGGGTCACTACCATCTGTTCGGTCGCGATCCGTTGACGCTCCACCGGACGGGCACGGTTCCGCGACGCCGCTCCACGACGTGGGGTCAACACCCTTGCCCCCGCTCGTCCTCCGCTCCCGAGCTCCGCCGAGGGGATGCGCCGTGACCGCACGCCGCCCGCTGCTGACCGCCGTCGCCGCAGGAGTGCTGCTGTGCGCGGGCTGGCTGGTGCCGACCGCGCATGCGACCCCGGAGCACGCCTCGTCCCCCACCGCGCCCGCGACCGGGAAGAACGGGCAGAAGGACGAGCAGAAGCCGACCCGCGGCGTGCGCCTCGCGGACACGGGAAGCGTGGACACCACGCCGTACGTCCTCGGCGGCATCGGTTTCGTGACGGCGGGCGGCGCGCTGGTGACGGTGGCCGTGCGCCGGTCGCGCACGGCGCACGACGGCTGAGCCGCCGGAGGCTCACCCCCGGCGACCCTGCGACTCTGCAGCTCAGCCCAGCGGGCCGGTCTCCCGCTCCGCGGCCTCGACGAGCTTCCCGGAGCGGACGAACGCCTCGGCGGCCGCCAGGTCGGGGGCGAGGAACCGGTCCTCCCCCGGCCCCTCCACGCCCGCCTCGCGCACCGCGCGCAGCACGGCGGCGGTGGCCGGGGACGGCGTCAGGCCGGTGCGCAGCTCGACGGCGCGCGTGGCGGCGACCAGTTCGACGGCGACGACGCGGGCCAGCGCGTCCAGCGCCGTACGCAGCTTGCGCGCCGCCGACCAGCCCATGGAGACGTGGTCCTCCTGCATGGCGGAGGACGGGATCGAGTCCACGGAGGCGGGCACGGCCAGCCGCTTCATCTCGCTGACCAGGGCTGCCTGCGTGTACTGGGCGATCATCAGGCCGGAGTCGACGCCCGGGTCGCCCGCGAGGAACGGCGGCAGGCCGTGCGAGCGGTTCTTGTCGAGCAGCCGGTCGGTGCGGCGCTCGGCGATCGAGGCGAGGTCGGCCGCGGCGATCGCGAGGAAGTCGAGGACGTACGCGACGGGCGCGCCGTGGAAGTTGCCGTTCGACTCGACGCGGCCGTCGGGCAGGACGACGGGGTTGTCCACGGCGGAGGCGAGCTCGCGGTCCGCGACCAGGCAGGCGTGCGCGAGGGTGTCGCGCCCGGCGCCCGCGACCTGGGGCGCGCAGCGGATCGAGTACGCGTCCTGGACGCGCGGTGCATCGTCCTGGTGATGGCCGGTGAGGCCCGAACCGGCCAGCACGGCCAGCATGTTGGCGGCGCTGGTCCCCTGGCCGGGGTGCGGGCGGATGGCGTGCAGCTCGGGGGCGAGGACCTTCTCGGAGCCGAGCAGCGCCTCCAGGGAGAGCGCGGCGGTGACGTCGGCGGAGGTGATCAGGCGGGCGAGGTCGGCGCAGGCCATGACGAGCATGCCGAGCATGCCGTCGGTGCCGTTGAGCAGCGCGAGCCCCTCCTTCTCGCGGAGCTCGACGGGCTCGACGCGGTGCGCGGCGAGCAGCTCGGCGGCGGGCCGGACGACGCCGTCCGGGCCCTCCGCCTCGCCCTCGCCCATGAGCGTGAGCGCGCAGTGCGAGAGCGGCGCGAGGTCGCCGGAGCAGCCGAGGGAGCCGTACTCGTGGACGACGGGGGTGATCCCGGCGTTGAGCAGGGCGGCCATCGTCTCGACGACGACCGGGCGGACGCCGGTGTGCCCCGAGGCGAGGGTCTTCAGGCGCAGGAACATCAGCGCGCGGACGACCTCGCGCTCCACGCGCGGGCCCATGCCGGCGGCGTGCGAGCGGACGATGTTGCGCTGGAGCTGGGCGCGCAGGTCGGGGCTGATGTGGCGGACGGCGAGGGCGCCGAAGCCGGTGGAGACGCCGTAGACGGGGTCCGGCTTGGCGGCCAGGTCCTCGATGACCCGGCGGGAGGCGGCCACGGCGGAGAGGGCCTCGTCGGACACGACGACGCGGGCGCCGTGGCGTGCCACGGCGATTACGTCGTCCGCGGTCGTTCCGGACGTGCCCACCACCACTTCGCCCTGCATCTGCATATCCATATTCAGGCACCCTAGAGACTGAATCGCGGTCTGTCACTAGGTGAGTTTGTCCGGTACAACGCCGTGGTGGGCGGGGAGATGCCCCGGTCCCGCCCTTTCACCGTTTCTCGCGCGCTCCGCGCGGGGCATCGCGGCTTCGCCGCGAGGTCCTCAAGCGCCGGACGGGCTGATTCAGCGCCGCCCGCGGAAGCGGCGCCGCTCCGCCGCCGCCGGCCGCGGCGGACGATCGGCGAGCCGGACCACCGGATCCGCGAGCCCCCCGTCGCGCCCCGCGACGACCGGCTTGCGCGACCCCGCCGCCTTCGCCCGGTACTGCGCCGCGTCCGCGAGCCGGAAGAGCCGCCGGGCGGACCGCACCTCACCGATGGGATCGCCCGTCGAGGCGATGCCGCACGCGACACCCTCGCCGAGCTCCAACCGCCCGGCGGACAGGCAGAGTTCCTCGGCCGCGCGCACCACCTCGTCCGCCGGCGGTCCGACGCTCAGCAGGCAGAACTCGTCCCCGCCCAGGCGCGCCGCGAGCGCGCCCGGCAGCCGGGCGCCGCACAGCGACAGCAGCGAGCCGAAGCGCTCCAGCAGCCGGTCGCCCTGCGCGTGCCCGAGGGTGTCGTTGACCCGCTTGAGCCCGTTGAGGTCGCACACGACGAGGCTGACGACCACGCCCTCCGCCAGGTGCCGTTCGACGGCCTCGTCCAGCCGGGCGTCGACGGCGCGACGGTTGCCGAGGCCGGTCAGCGGGTCCGTGTAGGCGAGCCTGCGGACCTCCTCCAGCCGCTCCGTCTGGACGATCCCCGCCGCCGTCACAGCCGCCAGCACGGTCGCGAAGTCGGCGTCCTTGCGGTCGAAGACCGGCGCGCCCTGCGGCCGGGCCACATACAGCTCGCCCCAGGCCCGCCCGTGCAGCACGATCGGCGCGATGACGCAGCTGCTGCGGCGGTGGCGCCGGAGGGAGACGACGCGGTGGCCCGCGTACTCCGCGCACTCGTCGGGCCCGTCCGCCCGCTCCACCCAGGCGTGCGGCCGCCCGCCGACCCACTCCTCGTGCAGGAACTCGGCGATCTCGGGGAAGTTGTGCACCGGGTACGACTCGTCGGCCGGCAGCCGCTCCTCGTCCCCGTCCAGCTCCCCCGCGTTGACGAGCACGCGCAGCCGGCCGCGCTCGCGCTCCCAGACCGAGACCGCGGCGAAGCTGCCGCGCAGGGCGCGCAGCGCGCCCTCCGCCGCGGCCGCGACGCCGCCCGGCAGGTCCGGTTCGGCCGCCATCGCCTGGGCCAGCGCCACCACCGCGGACAGGCGGTCGTCAAGCTCCCCGTCGTCCACCACCCGAGCCTCACATTCCCCGCCGTGCGCGGCGGCCCTCGCACCTCCAGCGTAGGAACGTCGCGCGCTTTCCGCTGGCCGAGCCGGACGCGCTGTCAGAGGCCGGGCCAGTCGGGCGTGCGCTTCTCGT
Source organism: Streptomyces thioluteus (assembly GCF_039535865.1). Taxonomy (NCBI): domain Bacteria; kingdom Bacillati; phylum Actinomycetota; class Actinomycetes; order Kitasatosporales; family Streptomycetaceae; genus Streptomyces; species Streptomyces thioluteus. The sequence goes on along the minus strand of NZ_BAAAXZ010000034.1, from coordinate 46,158 downwards.
TGAACGCCGCGACACCCTCGGCGCGGTCGGCGGAGAAGGCGACCGAGCGCCAGGCGGCGTCCTCGACCTCCAGCCCGGCCCGCAGGTCCAGACCGTGGCCCACCCGCAGGGCCCGCTTGGCCGCGCGCAGCCCGACGGGCGAGTGGGCCGCGATCCGGGCGGCCAGGGCGAGCGCCTCCTCCCGGTCCCGCCCCGCGGGCACGACCCGGTCCACCAGCCCCAACTCCCGCGCCTCGGCGGCCTCCACGCGTCGCGCACTGAAGATCAGCTCGGCGGCGCGGGCGGCACCGACGCGGCGCGGCAGCAACTGGGTGCCGCCACCGCCGGGGATCACGCCGACGGACACCTCGGGCAGGCCGACGACGGCGGTCTCGTCCGCCACGATCAGGTCGCAGGAGAGCGCGAGCTCGTAGCCGCCGCCGAGGGCGAAGCCGTGCACGGCGGCGATCGCGGGGACGGGCAGCTCCAGGACGCCGGTGTAGGCGGCCCGGGCGTGCGGGCGCTGGCGCGCGAGATCGGCGTCGGTGAAGGAGTTGCGCTCCTTGAGGTCGGCGCCGACGCAGAAGGCGCGCTCGTTGGTGGAGGTCAGGACGACGGCGCGGACGGCGGTGTCGGCGGCGAGCGCGGCGGTCGCCTCGGCGATGGCGCGGCCCATCTCCGTGGAGACGGCGTTCATGGCCTTCGGCCGGTCGAGGACGAGCTCGGCGACGTGGCCGTGCTCGTGCGTGCGGACGACCACGTGCTCGCCGTGGCGTTGCTCGTACTGCTGCTCGCTCACGATCGGTTCATCCTCTCGGCGCTGCGCTGCGGATGAACCGATCATGCACGGGGACGCGGCGCTTAGCCATACCCGGGGGGGAGGGTGCCCCGGTCCCGCCCTTTCACCATTTCTCCCGGGGCTGCGCCCCCTGCACCCCGCTTCCGGGGCTCCGCCCCGGGCCCCGCAATGCGGCTGCGCCGCATTGTCCTCAAGCGCCGGACGGGCTGATTCAGCCCGTCCGGCGCTTGAGGACAGCACCCGCAGGGCGCTTCGGGGGCCAGGGGGCGCAGCCCCCGGTGGGGCGCAGGGGCGAAGCCCCGCCCACCGCGCGAAGCGCGGACCCCTCGCCGCGGGGTTACGAAGGGGCGCAGCCCCTGCGGAAACGGTGAAAGGGCGGGGCAGGGGCACACCTCACGCGCGACGCGTGAGCAGCCACGGCTCCACCACCCCCAACCCCCGCACCGGCCGCTGCCACATCGGCTGCAGCGCAAACCGGTACGCCGCCGCCCCCGCCCCCGACTCCCCGGACTCCCCCGCGCTCGCCTCCAACTCCGCCTCCGACTTCGGCGCATCCCCGTTCCGCGCCAACTCCTCCGCCAGCGCGCTGTCGACGAGGACCGCGTCCTTCGGCGCTATCGACGTGAGCCGGCTCGCGAGGTTGACCGTCGTGCCGAAGACGTCGCCCATCCGCGTCGTCACCGTCCCGAACGCGATCCCGACCCGCAGCTCCGGCATCGTCTCGTCGTGGCCGAGCGTCTCGATCAGCCGCAGGCCGATCTCGGCGGCGGTCCCGGCGTCATCGGCGGCGTAAAGCACCTCGTCACCCAGCGTCTTGATGAGGCGGCCACCGTGCGCGGCGACCAGATCCGCCGCCGTGGTCTCGAACGCCTCGACCAGCTCGCCGAGTTCCTCCTCCTCCAGCCGCCGCGTGAGCCGCGTGAAGCCGACCAGGTCGGCGAAGCCGACGGCGAGGCGCCGGTCGACCATCTCCGCGTCGTCCTGGGCCTGGACGACCCGGCCGGTCGCCGCGGCCAGCTGGCGGCGCCAGACGTAGACGAGGAACTCCTCCAGCTCGGGCAGGAGCAGCTCGACCAGCGGGTAGGTGATCTCGGCCCGGGTCAGGCCCGGTTCCTGAGGCTCGGTCAGGCCCTCCAGGAAGGAGTCGATCTGCCAGTCGGCGAGCCGGGCCGTCGTCTGCCCGGTGGACCGCGCCACCTGCACGGCCATGGGCTCGCTGAGCAGCCCGGCCTCGACCAGACCGGCCAGCCGCCGCAGCGCGAGGACGTCCGCCTCGGTGAGCGCCTTGGCCTGGCCGATGTCGGCGAAGCCCATGGCGCGCCAGAAGCGCGCGGCCAGGTCCATGGAGACGCCCGCAGCGCGGGCGGCCTGGAAGGGGGTGTACCGCCGTTCCGCGCCGAGGATCAGCGCCTCCAGACGGAGCGCGAGGGGGTCTCCTTCCTCCTCACCGCCCGCGTCGATCTCCTCCGGTTCAACGGGACGGGGGGTCGCCCCGTCCTCGGCGGTCACCGCCCGCCCCCAGTCCGATCCGTGCGCACTGCCCTGCCGATCGCTCGCCCGCTTTCCGGGCACAACGATACGGCAGGTGTGCCCTAGCTCACTCTTCCGACGGCGCCGACGCCTCGGCCGGGCCGGACGAAGCGGGACGGAGGTGGACGATGTCCCCGGCCCCGACCGGCTCCTGCACCCCGTCCCCGGTCGCGAGCACGAGCCGCCCGTCCCCGTCGACGGCCACCGCCTCGCCGACGAGCGCGCGGTCGCCGGGGAGTTCGGCCCGTACGGTCCGGCCGAGGGTGGCGCAGCCGGCCGCGTACGCCTCCGCCAGGCGGCTGGGGCCGGGGTCGCCGCCGGCGTCGCGCCAGCGGAGGTACCAGTCCTCCAGGGAGCGGAGCACGGCGCGCAGCAGCGGGTCGCGGTCGAGCACCGCGGCGCCCGCGAGGGCGAGGGACCCGGCGGTGGGGACGGGCAGTTCGGCGGCGCGCAGCGAGACGTTGAGGCCGATGCCCACGACGACGGAGTCCCCGGCGCGCTCGGCGAGGATGCCGCCGGCCTTGCGCTCCTGCCCGTCGACGGTGACCAGCAGGTCGTTGGGCCACTTCAGGGCGGTGTCCACGCCGGCGGCGCGGGAGAGCGCGGTCGCGGTGGCGACGCCGGCGAGCAGCGGCAGCCAGCCCCAGCGGCCGACGGGCACACCGGGTCCGGGGGTGAGCCGGACGGAGAAGAAGAGGCCGGAGCGGGCCGGGGCGGACCAGGTGCGGTCCAGCCGCCCGCGCCCGGCGGACTGTTCCTCGGCGACGAGCACGGCGCCCTCGGGCCCGGCGGCCGCGGCGAGGTCGGTGTTGGTGGAACCGGTGTGCTGGACCACGTCCAGGGAGGTCCACAGCCCGCCGGGCCGCACCAGCGCGCGGCGCAGCCCGGTGGCGTTGAGCGGGGGCCGGTCCAGGTCGGACCAGCGGCCGCGGCGGTCGGAGGGGTCGGGGGAGGGCGTCATGACAGCCACCCTAGAAGGGGCGCGGGTGTGGCCAACGACGCACTGCCGGAACGCATCCGCGCCGATACGCTACGACCCGGTAGCCCCCAAGACGACCCGGTAGCCCCCAGGCGGGACCCGGTCCACCGACCGTCCCAGGACGAGCAGGAGCCGCAGCCCGATGTCCGAGCCAGCCACCGCCCCCGGCTCCGAGGGAGCCGACATCCACACGACCGCGGGCAAACTCGCGGACCTCCGGCGCAGGATCGACGAGGCGACGCACGCCGGTTCGGCCCGGGCGGTGGAGAAGCAGCACGCCAAGGGCAAGTTGACGGCCCGTGAGCGGATCGGACTGCTGCTGGACGAGGACTCGTTCGTCGAGCTCGACGAGTTCGCCCGGCACCGTTCGACCAGCTTCGGCATGGAGAAGAACCGCCCGTACGGGGACGGCGTCGTCACCGGCTACGGCACGGTCGACGGCCGCACGGTGGCCGTGTTCTCGCAGGACTTCACCGTGCTCGGCGGATCCCTGGGCGAGGTCTTCGGCCAGAAGATCATGAAGGTGATGGACTTCGCGCTGAAGACGGGCTGCCCGGTCGTCGGCATCAACGACTCCGGCGGCGCCCGCATCCAGGAGGGCGTGATGGCCCTCGGGATGTACGGCGAGATCTTCCGCCGCAACACCCATGCCTCCGGCGTGATTCCGCAGATCTCGCTGGTCGTCGGCCCCTGCGCGGGCGGCGCGGTCTACTCGCCCGCGATCACCGACTTCACGGTGATGGTGGACCGGACCTCGCACATGTTCATCACCGGCCCGGACGTCATCAAGACGGTCACCGGCGAGGACGTCGGCTTCGAGGAGCTCGGCGGGGCGCGCACCCACAACGCGACCTCCGGCGTCGCCCACCACATGGCGGGGGACGAGAAGGAGGCGATCGAGTACGTCAAGGCGCTGCTGTCCTACCTGCCGTCCAACAACCTCTCCGAGCCGCCGGCCTACCCCGAGGAGGCCGACCTGGAGGTCTCGGACGCCGACCTCGAACTGGACGTCCTCATCCCGGACTCGGCGAACCAGCCGTACGACATGCACACGGCCATCGAGCACGTGCTGGACGACGGCGAGTTCCTGGAGACCCAGGCCCTGTTCGCGCCGAACATGCTCACCGGCTTCGGCCGCGTCGAGGGCCGCCCGGTGGGCGTCGTCGCCAACCAGCCGATGCAGTTCGCCGGTTGCCTGGACATCGACGCCAGTGAGAAGGCCGCCCGTTTCGTGCGCACCTGCGACGCCTTCAACGTCCCGGTGCTGACCTTCGTCGACGTCCCCGGCTTCCTGCCGGGCGTGGACCAGGAGTACGGCGGCATCATCCGGCGCGGCGCCAAGCTGATCTACGCGTACGCGGAGGCCACGGTCCCGCTGATCACGGTGATCACCCGCAAGGCGTTCGGCGGCGCCTACGACGTCATGGGCTCCAAGCACCTCGGCGCGGACCTCAACCTGGCCTGGCCGACCGCCCAGATCGCGGTCATGGGCGCGCAGGGCGCGGTCAACGTCCTGCACCGCCGGGCGCTGGCGGCGGCCACCTCGGACGAGGAGCGCGAGGAGCTGCGCGCACAGCTGATCACGGACTACGAGGACGCGCTGCTCAACCCGTACACGGCGGCCGAGCGCGGCTACGTGGACGCGGTGGTCCTGCCGTCGGAGACCCGCCGCCACGTCGTCCGCGGGCTGCGGGCGCTGCGGGACAAGCGCGAGGCGCTGCCGCCGAAGAAGCACGGGAACATTCCGCTGTAGCGATCGGTCATGACAGAGGGGGCCGGTGACAGCGCACAGCGCGGAGAGGGAGCAGCTGGTGATCAAGGTCGTACGCGGCAACCCCCACGCCCGAGGAGCTGGCCGCCGCGCTGGCGGTGGTGCAGGCGCGCGCCGCCGCGCGCGCGTCCGCCGCCGCGCCCGGGGACGAGGCCGTGCGCCCGGAGTGGGCCAGCCCGGCCCGGCGGGCCCGCAACGCGCGGGCGCAGGCACCGGGCCCGCGGGCCTGGCGCACGTCCCTACTGGCCGGCCTGACGGCCGACGGGAGAGCCGTGTCACACCGAGCCTGAGTACCCGTACTCAGGCCGTGTCGCCCTGCCCGGCGGACCATGGGGGCGTGCTCTGGTCCGACCCGTCCGACAAACCCCCCGACGAGCTGCGCGAGGCCCAGGCCATGCTCCGGCGGGCGGGCCTGGTGCTCGCCGTCGGCATGGTCCTGCTGTTCCTGGTCCTGGGCATCCCCTGATGGCACAGGTAGCTCACAGGTTCCCTCCCGCCGCAACCGCACCTGTCCGCTTTCGCATCTTCCCCGGTGAATTGCCGCGAACCGGGGAGTTATGTCATGAACAAGCCCGTGCGACGTGTGGCGCTCTTCAGCGGACTGCTGGTGCTGTCGCTGCTGATCAGGAGCACGTGGTTGCAGTTTGCCCAGGCGGACGAGCTCGCCAACAACGAACACAACCGCAGAGTGAAGATCAACACCTATGCGCAGCCGCGCGGCGACATCGTCGTCGGCGGCAACCCGGTCACGGGCTCCGCACCCACCACGGGCGGCGATCTGAAGTACAAGCGCACGTACAAGAACGGGCCGATGTACGCCCCGGTCACCGGCTACACCTCGCAGATCTACGGCAGCAACCAGCTGGAGTACGTCTACAACAAGTTCCTCACCGGCACCGACGACAAGCTCTTCCTCCAGCGCACCACCGACATGCTCAGCGGGAAGAAGCCCCAGGGCGGCGACGTGGTCACCACCATCGACCCGAAGGCCCAGAAGGCCGCCTACGAGGGGCTCGCCAAGTACAAGGGCGCGGCGGTCGCGATCGACCCCTCCACGGGCAGGATCCTCGCCCTGGCCTCGACGCCCTCCTACGACCCCTCGGTCTTCTCCGGGGAGGGCTCCAAGGACCAGAAGGCCTGGGAAAAGCTGGAGAAGGACAAGGACAAGCCGCTCTCCAACCGGGCGATCAAGGAGCTCTACCCCTCCGGCTCCACCTTCAAGATCCTCACCGCCGCGGCCGCCATCGACCACGGCCTCTACACGGACATCAACGCCCCCACGGACTCCCCGTACCCGTGGAACCTGCCCGACACCGTGACCCCGATGAAGAACGAGAACGAGAGCGCGCCCTGCCGCAACGCCTCGCTCAAGGTCGCGATGCAGTACTCCTGCAACAACGTCTTCGCCAAGATCGCCGCCGAGCTGGGCCAGGACAAGATGCGCGAGACCGCGGAGAAGTTCGGCTTCGACAAGGACGTCTTCATGCCCGTCTCGGTCGTCAAGAGCATCTACCCGACCAAGCTCAACCGCCCGCAGACCGCGCTCACCGGCATCGGCCAGGGCGACCTGCGGGCCACCCCGTTTCCAGATCGCCATGATGACCGCCGCCATCGCCAACGACGGCAAGCTGATGAAGCCGACCCTGGTGGACAAGCTGCGCGGCCCGGACCTGTCCACCGTCGAGCAGACCAAGCCCGAGACCATGGACCAGGCCGTCTCCCCCGAGACCGCGAAGAAGCTCCAGGAGATGATGGAGTTCACGGCCAAGGAGGGCACCGGCAAGGCGGCGCTGATCGACGGCACCACCGTCGGCGCCAAGACCGGCACCGCACAGCACGGCGTGAACAACGACAAGATCCCGTACGCCTGGTTCGTCTCCTACGCCAAGCAGGCCGACGGCTCCCCGGTCGCGGTCGCGGTCTTCATCGACCCGGAGGGCTCGGGCGTCGACCGCGACGACGTGTCCGGCGGCGGGCTCGCGGGACCGATCGCGAAGAAGATCATGGAAGCGGTCATCAAGAAGTGAGCGTCGCCTAGTCTGGCCCCCATGACCGCAACGCCTGCCCGCCGCCTCGTCCTCGCCTCCCAGTCCCCGGCCCGCCTCGGCCTGCTGCGCCAGGCCGGGCTCGCGCCGGAAGTGATCGTGAGCGGGGTGGACGAGGACGCGCTCACCGCCGCGGACCCGGCGGCGCTGGCGCTGGTGCTGGCCGAGGCGAAGGCCGCGGCGGTGGCCGCCCGGCCGGAGGCGGCGGGCGCGCTGGTCGTCGGCTGCGACTCGGTGCTGGAGCTGGACGGGCGGGCGCTGGGCAAGCCGGCGGACGCCGAGGACGCCACGGCCCGCTGGAAGTCCATGCGGGGCCGTTCCGGGGTGCTGCGGACCGGCCACTGTGTGATCGACACGGCGACCGGGGGCCCGCACCTCCGCGACGGCCTCGACCACGGTCCGCTTCGGTGAGCCGACCGATGCCGAGATCGCCGCCTATGTGGCCTCCGGCGAACCGCTGTACGTCGCCGGGGCCTTCACGCTGGACGGCCGTTCCGCCCCCTTTGTCGAGGGCATCGACGGCGATCCGGGAAACGTGATCGGCCTGTCGCTGCCCCTGCTCCGCAGGCTGCTGGCGGAGCAGGGGATCGCGATCACCGATCTGTGGGCGTGACGCCCGAACCGCGGGTGTGCGCGGTGGTCAGAGGGGCAGCTGGCTGGCGACCTGGCCGACCTGCTTCAGCTGGCTGAGCTGGTTCACCTGCTTGAGCTTGCCGAGCTCGTTGACGGCGTCCGGGTAGAGGCTGGTGGGCGGCGACGAGGGCGGGGTCATCGCCTTCGGCGGGGGTCATGCCCTTGGGCGGGGTCGCCCCCTTGGGGGCGGCGGTCACCGGAGCCGCGCCCTTCGCGGCGGGAGCCGCACCCTTCGCGGGAGTCCCGCCCTTCGCCGCGGGGGTCCCGCCCTTCCCCGACGTCCCGCCCTTCGCGGGGGTCCCGCCCTTCGCGCCGGGGGCCGCGCTCTTCGCCGGGGCGGCCGCCGCCGGGGCGCCGGCCTCGGGCGGGGCGGTGGACGTCCCCGGCGCTCGCCGTGGGCGACTTCGGCTGCGGCAGGGGCAGGGGCGCCGCGGACGCGGTGGCGCCGGAGGACATGGAGAGGGCGGCCCCGGCCAGGGCGACAACTGCTGCGATGCGCTTGATCATGACTTCTTCAACGATGTCATGGCATATCGGTCACCCCTCCCCACCAACTCCGGGAATCCCGCCCTCCCCTGGAACACCCCGTGGAACACCCCGGGATTCGCACGGACTTCGGGCCACGCCGGTATGCGTGCGAATGACCGCACCCCGGACGCCACACCCGTACTCCCGCGCCACGACGCCCAGTTGACATACTCGCCGCGCTCATCACCCCCACGGGAGCCCCGTTCACCACCCACCCGCCCCATACCAGCCAGTAACCGGCTCCCCTGCGCGTCCGTCCCGTCACGCGCTGCCGCAAACTTTCCTTCACCCATTCGTAGGGTCTCCACAAAGATTCCGCCCACCCACCCCTCGAAGATCGCCGAGGACCTTGGCCACACCTACGCTCCGGCGGCACCCGAGCAGGGGCGGCGTACCGTGGGAGAGCAGGGAATTTCGCTCTGCGCTGGTCACGCGCCTAACGCTCCGTGTGGGCAAGGTCACCCTGGACGTCGGGTCGGCATGGAGTGTCGCCAGTACCTAAACTCACCTTGTTTCAAGGAGGGAGCCATCGTGCGCAAGGTGCTCATCGCCAATCGTGGCGAAATCGCTGTCCGCGTTGCTCGTGCGTGCCGGGACGCCGGGATCGCAAGCGTGGCGGTCTACGCGGACCCGGACCGGGACGCCGTGCATGTCCGGGTGGCCGATGAGGCGTATGCGCTGGGCGGTGACACTCCTGCTACCAGCTACCTCGACATGGCCAAGGTGCTTGCCGCCGCGGCCGAGTCCGGGGCCGACGCGGTCCACCCCGGTTACGGCTTCCTCTCCGAGAACGCCGAGTTCGCGCAGGCCGTCATCGACGCCGGGCTGACCTGGATCGGCCCGCCGCCGCAGGCCATCCGCGACCTGGGCGACAAGGTGGCGGCCCGTCACATCGCCCAGCGGGCCGGTGCCCCGCTGGTGGCCGGCACCGCCGACCCCGTCTCCGGGGCCGACGAGGTCGTCGCCTTCGCCGAGGAGCACGGCCTGCCGATCGCCATCAAGGCCGCCTTCGGCGGCGGCGGGCGCGGCCTGAAGGTCGCCCGCACCCTCGACGAGGTGCCCCGAGCTCTACGACTCCGCCGTCCGCGAGGCCGTCGCCGCCTTCGGCCGCGGCGAGTGCTTCGTCGAGCGCTACCTCGACCGCCCCCGGCACGTCGAGACCCAGTGCCTGGCGGACAAGCACGGCAACGTCGTGGTGGTCTCCACCCGCGACTGCTCCCTCCAGCGCCGCCACCAGAAGCTCGTCGAGGAGGCCCCCGCGCCGTTCCTGAGCGACGAGCAGAACGCCGAGCTGTACCGCGCCTCCAAGGCCATCCTGCGCGAGGCCGGCTACGAGGGCGCCGGCACCTGCGAGTTCCTCGTCGGCCAGGACGGCACGATCTCCTTCCTGGAGGTCAACACCCGCCTCCAGGTGGAGCACCCGGTCACCGAGGAGGTCACCGGCCTCGACCTGGTCCGCGAGATGTTCCGCATCGCCGACGGCGAGGAGCTCGGCTACGACGACCCTGCGGTGCGCGGTCACTCCTTCGAGTTCCGCATCAACGGCGAGGACCCGGGCCGCAACTTCCTGCCCGCCCCCCGGCACCGTCACCCGCTTCGACGCGCCCACCGGCCCGGGCGTCCGCCTGGACGCCGGCGTCGAGTCGGGCTCGGTCATCGGCCCGGCCTGGGGACTCCCTCCTCGCCAAGCTGATCGTCACCGGCGCCACCCGCGAGCAGGCCCTCCAGCGCGCCGCCCGCGCGCTGGGCGAGTTCCGCGTCGAGGGCATGGCCACGGCCATCCCCTTCCACCGCGCCGTGGTCACCGACCCCGCCTTCACCTCCGACCCGTTCCACGTCCCACACCCGCTGGATCGAGACGGAGTTCACCAACACCATCGAGCCCTTCGCGGGCGCCGTGGCGGAGGACGACGAGGAGGCACCCGGCCGCGAGACGGTCGTCGTCGAGGTCGGCGGCAAGCGCCTCGAGGTCTCCCTGCCGTCCTCCCTCGGCATGACCATCGCCCGCACGGCCGCGGCCGGCGGGGCCCGCCCCAAGCGCCGCGCGGCGAAGAAGACCGCCTCGGCCGCCTCCGGCGACGCGCTGACCTCGCCGATGCAGGGCACGATCGTCAAGGTCGCGGTCGAGGAGGGCCAGCAGGTGGAGGCCGGCGAGCTCATCGTCGTCCTGGAGGCCATGAAGATGGAGCAGCCGCTGAACGCGCACCGCTCCGGCACGGTCAAGGGCATCACCGCCGAGATCGGCGCCTCCGTCTCCTCCGGCGCCGTCATCTGCGAGATCAAGGACTGACGTCCGCACATCACGCCTCTCGGGCCCCGGCCGACCACGGCCGGGGCCCGTGGCGTTGATGGCATCCTTGAACGGGGAGCGAGCGGGAGGACACAGTCCCATGACGACGGATCTGACGGCTACGGCACGGCCCCCGCGGCCGATGCGCGCGGACGCGCGGCGCAACTACGAGCGGCTGCTCACCGAGGCCCGCACCGCCTTCACCGAGCACGGCACGGACGCCTCGCTGGAGGACATCGCCCGCCGCGCCGGCGTCGGCATCGGCACGCTCTACCGGCACTTCCCGCACCGCACGGCGCTGATGTGCGCGGTCTTCCAGGGCGAGGTGGACGGCCTGCTGACCCGCTCCCGCGAACTCCTCGCCGCCGAGGAGCCCTGCCGGGCCCTGGTCGACTGGCTCCGGGCCGTCATCACCCACGCCGCGACCTACCGGGGCCTGTCCAGGGCCCTGATGGCGGCCCAGAGCGACGAGGCGTCCGCCCTGGCCCGGTGCAACGTCCCGATGCGCGAGGCGGGCAGCACGCTGCTGGCCCGCGCCCAGCGGGCGGGCGCGGTCCGCGCGGACGTGGACATCACCGACCTGATGCAGCTGACGAACGCGATCGCCCTGTCGGTGGAAGAGGCACCGGGCGACCCGGAGTTGGGGGACCGCCTGCTGCGGCTGACGCTGGAGGGCATCAAGCCGCGGCACGCGTGACCCATGGGACTCCCGCTATCTCCTCCGCGGCGCCAGATCCGCCACCCGGGCCGTGGCCTGCGCCCCGTCCAGCGGCACCGCCCCCCGCAGCTGCCCCCCCGGCGGAGGCCCGCCGCGCTCCGGCCCGGGGTAGCGCCCGTCGACCGGCGGATGCCCCCGCCGCTGCCCCGGCAGCGGGGCCACGTCCCGCCGCCGCGGCGGCGACACCGGCTCCGCGTGGGCGGCGGCCCCCCCGACCCCCGGGCCCGACCCCGCGCCGGGCCCCGCGACCGAGATGTGCACGCCCTGATCGGCGAGCGCCTGCAACTCGGTGGCCGCACGGTCGTCATGCCCCGGCGGCTCATCCGTCACCAGTCTCGTAATGACATCGGTCGGCACCGTCTGGAACATGGTGTCGGTGCCCAGCTTCGTATGGTCCGCGAGGACCACGACCTCGGCCGCGGCCTGCACCAGGGCCCGGTCCACGCTCGCGGAGAGCATGTTGGGACGTGGAGAGCCCGCGCTCGGCGGTCAGGCCGCTCCCCGGACAGGAACGCCCGCGACACCCGCAGCCCCTGGAGCGACTGCTCGGCACCGCTATGCCGACCAGCGCGTAGTTGGAACCCCGGAGGGTGCCGCCGGTCATCACGACCTCGACGCGGTTGGCATGGGCCAACGCCTGGGCGACGAGCAGGGAGTTGGTCACCACGGTGAGCCCCGGCACGCGCGCGAGCCGGCGGGCCAGCTCCTGCGTGGTCGTACCGGCGCCCACGACGACGGCTTCGCCCTCCTCGACGAAGCTCGCCGCGAGATCGGCGATGGCCGTCTTCTCCGCGGTCGCTAGATGGGATTTCTGCGGGAAGCCGGACTCCCTGGTGAAACCACCCGGCAGCACCGCACCGCCGTGCCGGCGGTCGAGCAGTCCTTCCGCTTCGAGGGCCCGCACGTCACGCCGTACGGTCACTTCGGAGGTCTGGACGACGCGGGCGAGCTCACGGAGCGAAACCGCCCCGTTGGCGCGCACCATTTCGAGGATCAATTGACGACGTTCTGCAGCGAACACGAAACCGACAGTAACGCCAACGACCATCTGTTTTCAGCAGGTTGCTTCAATTAACGGAAGTTGTTCGCTGCGCAACCCAAGAAGTGGTATAGGGAACCGGAAGGAGAGCCACCCCATCCGGTCCCCCACGCCTCAACTCTCCCTCTGCGCCTTCCTGGTGTGCAGCTGTCGCGCCACCTCGGCGACAGACCCGGACAAGGAGGGGTACACCGTGAACGCGTTCGCGATCTGTTCGACGGTCAGATTGTTGTCGACCGCGATCGAGATCGGATGAATCAGCTCACTGGCCCGCGGCGCGACGACGACGCCGCCCACCACGATGCCGGTCCCGGGCCGACAGAACATCTTTACGAATCCGTCCCGGATTCCCTGCATCTTCGCGCGGGGATTACGCAGCAACGGCAGCTTGACGACGCGTGCGTCAATCAGCCCCTTGTCCACGTCCGCCTGGGAATACCCGACCGTGGCAATCTCCGGATCCGTAAACACGTTCGCGGATACAGCCTTGAGATTGAGCGGCGCGACCGCGTCGCCCAGGAAGTGGTACATCGCGATCCGCCCCTGCATGGCGGCGACGGACGCCAACGCGAGCACACCGGTGCAGTCACCGGCGGCGTACACACCCGGAGCGCTCGTACGCGACACCTTGTCGGTCCAGATGTGCCCCGACTCGGTCAGCCGGACCCCGGACTCCTCCAGCCCGATGCCCTCCGTGTTCGGAATGGACCCGACCGCCATCAAACAATGCGTACCACTGATGACCCGCCCATCCGCCAAGGTCACCTCCACCCGCTCACCGACCCGCTTCGCCGCGGCAGCCCGCGAGCGCGACATCACGTTCATCCCGCGCCGCCGGAAGACGTCCTCCAGCACCGCGGCCGCATCCGGGTCCTCACCCGGCAGCACGCGATCACGCGACGAGACCAGCGTCACCTCGGACCCCAGCGCCTGGTAGGCGCCGGCGAACTCGGCACCGGTGACACCCGAGCCCACCACGATGAGCTCTTCGGGCAGCGCGTCCAGGTCGTAGACCTGCGTCCAGTTCAGGATCCGCTCGCCATCGGGCTGCGCATCGGGGATCTCCCGGGGGTGCGCACCCGTGGCCACCAGCACCGCGTCCGCGACGAGCGTCTCCTCGACCCCGTCGGCCATCCGCACGACCACCTTGCGCGTACCGTCACCGGCCCGCTCGGGATCCAGCCGCCCCCGCCCCCGCAGCACCCGCCCACCAGCACGCGTGACCGACGCCGTGATGTCATGCGACTGCGCCAGCGCCAGCCGCTTGACCCGCCGGTTGACCTTCCCCAGGTCCACCCCGATGACGGTGCCGTCGTCCTGCACACCGTCCTCGACGGTGATGCCCAGCTCCTCGTACGACGAGTCGAAGGACGTCATCACCTCAGCCGTCGCTATGAGCGTCTTCGAGGGCACGCAGTCGGTCAGCACCGACGCCCCCGCCCAGACCGTCGCAGTCGACGACGGTCACCTCCGCACCGAGCTGCGCGGCGACGAGCGCCGCCTCATAGCCGCCGGGTCCGCCACCGATGATCACGATCCGAGTCACGTACTCCATTGTCCCGCACCCATCAAAGCGACTCCTCTCGGGTCCTCCCCCACTCCGCCCGGCGCACGTCGCGCCCCGCACTCCCTTCGAGCCTGCCATCCCAAATGCGGTCCCGCCTCACTCCCGTACCCTCAGAACCATGTCGCTCTACGCCGCGTACGCCGGCAACCTCGATGCGCGGCTGATGACGCGCCGCGCCCCCCACTCGCCGCTGCGCGGCACGGGCTGGCTCGCCGACTGGCGCCTGACCTTCGGCGGGGAGCAGATGGGCTGGGAGGGCGCCCTGGCCACCGTGGTGGAGGAACCCCACTCACAGGTCTTCGTGGCCCTCTACGACATCGCCCCGATGGACGAGGAATCCATGGACCGCTGGGAAGGCGTCGGCCTGGGCATCTACCGCCGCCTCCGCGTACGCGTCCACACCCTGGACGGCGAGGAAACAGCCTGGACCTACGTCCTGAACGGCTACGAAGGCGGCCTCCCCTCCGCCCGCTACCTGGGCGAGGTCGCCGACGCGGCCGAATCCGCCGGCGCCCCCCACGACTACGTCATGGAACTCCGCAAGCGCCCCTGTTAGAGCCCACTCGTCACAACACACGAGACGATCGCCGCAGGACCGTAACCTGCGACATCTACGCGCGTAGGCGAAGCTCGGATACCCTCGTCCGCGTGAACGCATCAGTTACCCCCCAGGCCGACCCGTACGCCGCAGCGGACGCCGCCGCAGCGCGCCTCCGCGAGCTCACCGGCGCCGAGACCCACGACGTCGCCCTGGTGATGGGCTCCGGCTGGCTCCCCGCCACCGAGGCGCTCGGCACTCCCGAGGCCGAGTTCCCCGTCACCGAGCTCCCCGGCTTCTCCGCGGCCGCCGTCGCGGGCCACGCGGGCACCGTCCGCTCGTACAAGGTCAACGACAAGCGCGCGCTGGTCTTCCTCGGCCGTACGCACTACTACGAGGGCCGCGGCGTCGCCGCCGTCGTCCACGGCGTGCGCAGCGCCGTCGCCGCCGGCTGCAAGACCGTCGTCCTGACCAACGGCTGCGGCGGTCTCCGCGACGGCATGCGCCCCGGCCAGCCGGTACTGATCAGCGACCACCTCAACCTCACGGCGACCTCGCCGATCGTCGGCGCCAACTTCGTCGACCTCACCGACCTGTACTCGCAGCGTCTCCGCACCCTCTGCCAGGAAGTGGACCCCACCCTGGAGGAGGGCGTCTACGCCCAGTTCCCCGGCCCGCACTACGAGACCCCGGCCGAGGTCCGCATGGCCCGCACCCTGGGCGCGGACCTGGTCGGCATGTCCACCACCCTCGAGGCGATCGCCGCCCGTGAGGCCGGCGCCGAGGTCCTGGGCATCTCCCTGGTCACCAACCTCGCCGCGGGCATGACCGGCGAGCCCCTCAACCACGAAGAGGTCCTCCAGGCCGGCCGCGACTCGGCCGTCCAGATGGGCACCCTCCTCGCCCAGGTGCTCCCGCGCCTGTAAGAAGCACCCCCAAGGCGCGCGCCCGGCTCCCACGCCCGACGCGCGCCTTCGGCACGTCCGCCCGCCCACACGCCCGGCAGACGGCATACGGCGGAAGGGGGCGGGGCGGGACGGGGTCTGGAGAGGGCGTAAAGCGTTATTTGCGGCCAAGGACACGGCACTAATCCCACGGACCCGCACGGCCGTAAATAATGCAGCCCCGGAAGACCCCGTCCCGCCCCGCCCCGCCCCCGACCCACCACCGACCCGCACCGCACCCCCAGACAACCTCCGGAGGAAACCCGTGGAGCAGGAGCGAGACCTCCTCGCCCGAGCCCGGACCTGGCTCGCCGAGGACCCCGACCCCGAGACCCGCGCAGAGCTCGCCGCCCTCATCGACGCGGAGAACCTGCCCGAACTCAAGGCCCGCTTCGCCGGCACCCTCCAGTTCGGCACCGCCGGCCTCCGCGGCGAGATCGGCGCCGGCCCGATGCGCATGAACCGCACGGTCGTCATCCGCGCCGCGGCAGGCCTGGCCGCCTACCTCAACAAGCAGGGCCACGCGGGCGGCACCGTCGTCATCGGCTACGACGCCCGCCACAAGAGCGCCGACTTCGCCCGCGACACCGCCGCGGTCATGGTCGGCGCCGGCCTCAAGGCGGCGCTCCTCCCCCGCCCCCTGCCCACCCCCGTCCTCGCCTTCGCGATCCGCCACCTCGGCGCCGTCGCCGGCGTCGAGGTCACGGCCAGCCACAACCCGCCCCGGGACAACGGCTACAAGGTCTACCTGGGCGACGGCTCCCAGATCGTGCCCCCCGCCGACGCCGGCATCGCCGCCGAGATCGCCGCGATCGAGTCCCTCAACGACGTCCCCCGCCCGAACGCCGGCTGGGAAACCCTCCGCGACGGCGTCCTCGACGCCTACCTGGAGCGCACCGACGCCGTCCTGACCGGCGGCTCGGCCCGCGACATCGGCGTCGTCTACACGCCCATGCACGGCGTCGGCCGCACCGTCCTCACCGCCGCCTTCGAGCGCGCCGGCTTCCCGGCCCCGCTCGTCGTCGCCGAACAGGCCGACCCGGACCCGGACTTCCCGACCGTCGCCTTCCCCAACCCCGAAGAGCCCGGCGCGATGGACCTCTCCTTCGCCACGGCCCGCGACGCGGCCGCCCGCGGCGAGGCGCCGGACATCATCATCGCCAACGACCCGGACGCCGACCGCTGCGCCGTGGCGGTCCCCGACCCCGACTCGGTCGAGGGCTGGCGCATGCTCCGCGGCGACGAGGTGGGCGCCCTCCTCGCCGAGCACCTCGTCCACAAGAACGCGGCCGGCACCTTCGCCACCACCATCGTCTCCTCCTCCCTCCTCTCCCGCATCGCCGCCGCGAGCACCGGCACCCCCTACGAGGAGACCCTCACCGGCTTCAAGTGGCTGGCCCGTGTGGGCGGCCTGCGCTACGCCTACGAGGAGGCGCTGGGCTACTGCGTCGACCCCGAGGGCGTCCGCGACAAGGACGGCATCACCGCCGCCCTGCTGATCGCCGAACTGGCCGCGGAGCTCAAGGAGAAGGGCCGCACTTTGACGGACCTCCTCGACGACCTGGCCGTGGAGCACGGCCTCCACGCCACCGACCAGCTCTCGGTCCGCGTCGAGGACCTCTCCCTGATCGCCGCGGCCATGCGCCGCCTGCGCGAGCAGCCCCCGACGACCCTCGCAGGGCTGCAGGTCACCACCGCGGACGACCTCTCCAAGGGCTCGGAGTCCCTCCCGCCCACGGACGGCCTCCGCTACCACCTCTCCGGCGACGAGGCGGGCACCGTCTCCGCCGCCCGCGTCATCGTCCGCCCCAGCGGCACCGAGCCCAAGCTCAAGTGCTACCTGGAGGTCGTCGTCCCGGTCGCCTCGGCCGCGGCCCTGACCGACGCCCGCGCCCATGCGGCGGAGGTCCTGGCCTCGGTCAAGACGGACCTGGCCCGGGCCGCGGGGATCTGACCCGAGGCATGGACGAGGCCCCGGCTCCGGCCGGGGCCTCGCGCATGTTCCGGTGGCCCCGACACCCTTCAGGCGCCGGTACGCCCGATGTGCTCGATGTGAACGGTCTTCGCGTCCATGTCGATCCGGTACAGGACCCGCCAGCCTCCATGCCGAAGACGACGGTGATCAGTACCCCAAGGACGGGACTCCTGCGGACGCGGGTCATCAACAAGGCGGTCCGTAGCCCGAAGGAGCGCGTCAACGCTCCCGGTGTCGTCCTTGAGATGACCGGCGGCAGCATTGAGAGCCGTGGGCTCCCACTGGACCTGCCAGGTCACGTACCCCTCCCGGCTGCCTCGAGCAGGGCGCGCCGCGCTTCGTCATGCGGGACGGAAGCTTCGGTACGGCCGAGGGCACGGTCGCGCTCCAGCCGGGCGAGCGCGAGGGCGTCCTCGAGGTCTTCGAGCTCGGCAGGGGAGATGAGGACCGCCGCGGGAACCCCCCGGTCGGTCAGGGTGATGTGCTCGTGCTGAGCGGCGCGGCGGACAAGGTCACCGAGTCTGCCCCGCGCTTCGGCAATGGGAAACGTAGTGGACATACACCTACAGTACAGTTCACTACATCTCGCTGTCCGCCCTTCCTGCAGCGAGCCCCCGCTTTCCCCCGAGGCCGACATCATGGGTGCATGACGGAGTCGACGCAGGACATCGCAGTGGCACGTGGGCTCCGGGGCCGGATCCTGGACGAGTACCTTGCGGACTACGAGAAACGCTGCGGTACACCCTCCGAGCAGATCGAGGCAGAAGCTCGGCAGATCCTCGACGAGGCGCTCGCGGAGGACACGTCGTGATCGGCAGAAGGCGTTGACCGACCTCTGAGAGGCCGACGAGACGGTCGATGACATCGCGTACGAGTGCGAGATGAGACCGGAACAAGTGGAGTTGATCTGCTGGGCCATGGTGACCTTGTCGCCTGGGTCTTCCTCCTGGACCGGGAGATCCAGCCGGTGAGAGACCTCGGCGCCGTGCTCTGCCACCTCGACAACCAGCAGCTCGGCAGCATGGAGATGGTCGCGGCTCCACGCCCACCGGGAGGCGATGCACAGGGCCGCCGCCCGCGGCGGGCCCGCGGCCTACACCGTTCGGCAGGACCGGATCGAGCGAACCCGGCCCTGACGAGTCCGGAACGGGAGGCCTCGGCTGCACAAGGCCTCCCGCCTCCTCCGTAAGCCTCAACGAACCGGATCGGCCAACAGGTTGGTGATCAGCTTGCGCAACCGCCCCTCGGCGACCGGCAACACGCCGTGCACGAGCTGCGCACCGTAAACGATCGCAGTCCCGGCCGGCGGCGCACTGGTCCAGCGGGTACGCGGAACGGCCCGCAACTCGGCAAGCGCAGCGGCCGGCGCATCATGCGAGATATCCCGGGCGAACCGCGTACCGGGCACGAACCCGCTCCCCGCCCCGGCGAAGCGATCGGTCCACAGCGCCTCGGAGGCGGAGGTGTCGACGAAGAACTCCCCGCCGCGCTCGGCCTCCTGGAGGTGGAAGGCCACCCGGGCGACCCGCTGCCGCCGCGCCCGGGGCTCGTCCACACCGTGGAGGTGCGGCTCGATGCCTGCCCCCGGCCCGAAGTCGTGGTAGTCCCACGGCGTGGGCCCGGCGACGGACGGGAACACCCGCCGGATGGACGGCAGGGCGCGCTCGACGGCGGCGTTCAGGATCTCCTGGACGTCCTCGGGCGCCCGCACACCTTCCTCGGGACGTGCGGGGATCCGTCCCGTCACGGCGAGGTACTCGTCCAGCATCTTGATCACCTGGACGGTCTCGTCGGGGGCGAGGAACCCCTCGACGGTGTGGACGGCCAGTGTCTCGGTCATGTGAATCACGCGGTGACTCCCACCTCTCGCAGTGGTCGGCGTGGAGCGCTCCGTTCGTGCGCATTCCAGTCCCGCGCCCCGGGAAGGCGCAAGCGCCGGGCCGCACTTTGGCGTGTTCACTCGCCCATCACCGTCGGTCGCGCCCCGGACTTCGCCCGGCCTACCGCTGCTCCGGCATCTCCAGCGCCTGCGCCAGCGCCGCACCGAGACCGGCGGCCTGCCCGGGCGCGTACCGCCCGGCCCACGTACGCATCAGCCGCAGGACGTCACCCAACTCCCGCTCCACATCGGCCAGCAGTCGACGAAGCTCGGCGACCGGCAGCTCGATCAACGGACTGCCGTCCTGCTCGCAGTCCACGGTCAACCGGACGATGTCACCGAGCCGTTCGGCAAGCGGCCAGGGATCGTGCCCGAACCCGGCCGTGCCGCCGCCGTCCACGACGTCGAACCACGTCCGCCATTCCTCCAGCCCTTCGCAGCAGCCGGGCCGGAAGGTGACTCCGGTAACCGTGTCGGTGACACGCAGCCCGCCGAGCGCGACCGGGACCTCCGCCGTGAGGAGCCCGTGCAGGAAGACCCCGAGGGGTTCGGCGGGTTCCGGCCCCTCGCCCGCACCGGCGTTGCAGTGGGCGACCGACATCACGGCCGTGCCGACCTCGGCGGAGGTAAGCCCGCCACCGAGGGGAAGGAACGCATACGGTTCGGCCCCGGCGACCGGCCAGAGGGCGAAGCCGTCGTCGGGCATGTGCACCTCCAACACGGCCTGCATCGCGACCACTTGTGCACTCGCCCTTCCTTATCCGTCCGGCCCCGCACATACTCACAGGAGCGGCACGGATTCCTCAACCGCGATTCGCTGGTATCGACGAAGGGCACGCCTCGATTCACCGGACTTCCTGCCGGATGCCGAGCAGGTCATCGTGCCGACGATTCCCCGGCGGGGCAGGGCAGTTCGACGGAAACACGGTTCGGTGAACAGGCCACCACGGCCAAGCTGAGGAACTGCGGTCGTGCCAGGTAGTAGCCGACGGATACGTCCTGGCCCCCGGCCAGGGTGTGAGTGATGTACGCGACCCTCCGTTCGCACCGGACGCGGTCCCGATCGGCAGGTGATGCGAGACGCGGAGCGTACTCGGCCAGTCGGTCAACCACCCAATCCGCGGCGCACTTTGGGTGATCCCAAGTGCCTCGGATCAGCTTGGCCGGCTTGATCAGCCAGTACGCCGTTTCGAGGGGCGGAACACCCGTCACCGGCCATTCGGCCACGGCTTCCCGGTAGCGTTCCAGAACCTCTGGCGGGCTGGTAACTGTCGGTTCGACCGTCGAAGGCGGGCGGCGGAGACGCTCCTTGTCGAAGTCGGCTTTGTCGCCCACCCATTGATAACCGTGAAAGTGCACGGGCTTCCATTCCTGTGCGCGACCAAGACGGCTCCCGGTCTTCCGGGGAACAGAAGACCGGGAGCCGCCGTTCCAAGGGGTCAGGCCGAAAGGCCGAAGCGCGCCGGATCGATGCCGGCCGCGTCCAGCTCGGCCGTGGTGAACCGCAGAGGTTCAGCGTCCGGGCGCTTGCTGTCGCCCATGGCCCAGGCGTCGTCGCCGATCCGTGCGAGCGTTACGCAGGCCTCCCCGTCGGGGTGCGTGTTGCCCCCGCAGGCCCGGGAGAACCGGACGCCGTCGACGACGAGCCCGTACAGGTCCATTCCACTCATGGATATGCCTTCCTGAGCGCCGGAAGAACACCGATCGTCAGTCGCCGCCGTATTTCAGCTGTTCCCTCGTGCGCTTCTCGGAGTGTGCGTAGATGAGGGCATCGACCAGCTTCCGAGCCGTGGCCAAGGGAACAGTGCCCAGATACACATACGGCTCGCCGGACAGAGACGCCCGGCCCTGCAACTGCGGCCAGGAATCCCGGTCCCCCACCCTGATGCCCATCTCCGCCAGCACCCGATCCAGCATGAAGGCCATGTCATCGGCACGCTTCTTGCCTGCCACGAAGGCATCGGACGGCTGCGCGACTGCTTCGGTGTCCGTTGTCACCTGCATATCGTGATGCCACTGCAGGCCAGCCGCTAGCAGGTTTCCTGTTCACTCAAGAACTCGTCACGGAGGCTCACCACAAAGCTACGCATTCCTTCGCCGTAGACGGCCACATCCTCGAAGGCCGCGAATTTGGAAACGTACAGCTCCACGTCCCGCAGCTCACTTGTGGTGATCTCCGCGTGCGGGACTTCAACGATGACGAGACGGGCGTCGAACACCACGAAGGAAGACGTAGGGAGTGTGGGCATCATCCCCGACAACGGGACGATGCCGATGGCGATATTCGGCATCCTTGACATGGTGACGAGCTTGTCCAACTGGGCTGCCATCATCGGGGGTGGGACGATCCGCCAACGCAGCACCGACTCAGTGATCAGGAAGTGGAAGCTGCGCTCTCTGTCGTAGAGCACTCCCTGTCTCCGAAGACGGGCACCAAGCATCTTCTCCAGCGCGTCCTCAGTGAGATCTCGGTTGCGGAGCACACCCCGCACGTACTCCGGCGTTTGGAGCAGTCCAGGGACACACGACGGCTGGAACAGCCTCATCAAATGAGTCTGCGCCTCAACAGCTCCGATGGCGTCTTGATGTTTGTGAAGACCTGAGCGGTGATAGATCCGCCACGCAGTGGCCTCCGTCGCAACCTGCCGTGCGACCTCGGTCAGCTGGCCCTTGACTTCATCGGAGACTTCCAGAGCCGTGAGCACCCGCTCGACATCGATAACACTAGGAGGCAGGGCTCCGTTCTCAATCTTACTCAGCTTGCTCGGGGACATGGCGGCGCTGCGGGCGACCACCTTGGCCTGCTTTCCACTGGCCAATCGTAGTTCCCGCAGCGCCTTTCCCAAGTCCGTCGGGTTCACTCCGCGCCGAACCGCTCCCACCATTCTTGGAGCGGAACGGAGTTGGCGAGAGCGACGTCCCTGTACTCGATCCACCGCGACACGTCGGAGCGCGACTCCGCATCGTGAAACTTTCCGTTCTCCCCATAGTTCATGGAGACAACAGAGGATTCATCGAACATCCAGAAGTCGGGAACGCCGGCCAAGGGGTTGGGCCGCTCAGTTGTGTCGAGGATGAAGAACTCCTCGCCCGCCTCGGCGTTCTTGGCGTAGCCCCAGCCGAGTTCGAACCGGAGGTAGTCCGTCAGCGGTCGGGACAGGATGTGCACGCGGTACATGCGCTTGCCTGCCTGAGCGTTGGCGCGCACATCGTCGACCCACTCCTGGTTGTAGTTCGGAGGCTGCGGTTCACCGGCCATGAAGGCCCGCAGATAGGCCGGATTCGAGGATCCGCTGTAGTCGTCCAAGGTCTCCAGCCTGAATGCCTCCCTCTGGAAGTCCGTGAAATGCTTCTCGAACTCTTCACGCGAGATGTTCACGAGCCAGCCTCCGAAGCAGCTCCATGGGAATTCGCACAGCCGTCTCGTCTGCGGGGAGCTGCATGGTCTCCAGTGTTACCGGGTCCTCCACCTTGAGACCCTGGACTATCGCGTCGTCCGTCCCGTCAACAGCGAAGACCTGCGGACAAGTCCCATTCTCGCACTCGCCGACAAGCAGTGTCAGTGCCACGCTGCGCCCCCTGCTCCACAGTCTGCGGTTGTGTCCAGTCCGATGCTCCCGAAACCGTGACTCACGGGTCAAGACTCGGCAGTTGAGAGAACAGGAAACCGATGGGAGCCGCCGAGGCGCACACCGTTCGCAGCCCAACCATGAGGCTGGAAGGCCGCGTCACGCCGAATCCTTCACGTACTGCGCAAACGGAACGGATGCCGAGACAGCGATCCGCCTCCACCTCCGGCAAGGCTTCGGGTCCCCGTTGAAGAGAACCCGCCCGATCTGCGTGCCGTCGGTACGGTAGTTCAGGTGGACGACCGTCGAATCGTCGAACAGCCACCAGTCGCGGCCGCCGAGTGGAAGCCCATAGTCGTCGCCGGTGACATCGAGGACACGGATGTCTTCCCCGGCACCCACGTTGCCCGGGATGCTCCAAGCGAACTGATACCGCTGGTAGTCCGTGAGCGGCCGCCGCACGACTCGGACCCGTCCGACGCTCTTGCCCTCCGCGCGGTACCCCTGAACTCTTGTGTGCCAGGCCGAGTTGTGGTCAGCCGGCTTCGGCTCTCCTCGGAGGAACCGGTCCACACTCATCGCTTCTCTGGGCATGGTGTACGTGGGCTGCGCCTCGAAACGCCAGGCATCGTGCTGAAACGAGTCGAACACCTCTCGCCACTCACCGTCCGACAGCATGGGCAGCCTCCTTCACAACGTGCCCAAGAACGTACCTCGCCGTTTCAGGGGCGGGACAGACATATGCCGCGCCGCCTCACGCTCCACCGGATCCCGGAGAACCGCGCCCCGGTTACCCCCAACTCCCCTTTAAAGAACCGGAGGAAGAACCCTTCCCAACCCCTCCCCCTCCCCTCTCACCCCATCGGGTGACACGGTGGCAAGCGCCGGGAACGGCGCGGTACGGTCGCGCCAACAACCGCAAACGAAGACGGCCCCCGCCGGGACGGGCAATCCCGGGCGAGGGCCTGATCATCAAGGAAGAAGAGACCTTCCCCATGACTGTCGCGCAGTCTAGCGCGCCCGCGCGCGCCGGCGTCGTGCACATCCGACACCGCCACACCTCCCACTTCGTCGTCATCGGCAACCACCTCGCCCAGCACCCCCACCTCTCCCTGGTGGCGCGGGGGTTGGCCGTCTACGTGCAGTCGCTCCCCGACGGCGTCACCATCGGCATCAAGGACCTCACCCGTCGCTTCAAAGAGGGCGCGGACACCGTCTCCGCCGCCCTGCGCGAGCTGGAGAAGGCCGGATACCTGGAGCGGGAGCGCGTACGCACCGACCGAGGGAGGGTTGTCACCGTCACCCGGTGGCACGAGTGCCCGCAGGCTGCCACGCGTCATGTTGCCGAGCCCCGCCTCGCCCCCGTACCGGCGGCGCCCGAACCCGAGCCGGTTCAAGAACCGGCTCAAGCCCCGGTCCAGGACCGCGAGCCCGAGCCCCCGCTCGCGCCCCTCGACCAGCCCGCCGCCGACATCCTCGCCGCGCTCCGCCGCCTCGACCCCCGGCTGACACTCTCCTCGAAGGACGTACGCCGCCTCGCCCCCGCCGTCCGCGCCTGGCTCGACCGTGACATCGGCGCCCGGCAGATCGTCCGCACCCTGACCACCGACCTGCCCACCGGCCGCATCCCCTGGCCCGCCCGCCTCCTCAACTACCGCCTCACCAACTGGCTACCGCCCCAACTCCCCACCACACCCCTCGAACCACAACCCGAGGCAGCACCCCGTCCCCACCCCCTCCAGAACTGCAACGGCTGTGAACGCGCCTTCCGTTCACCCGCCCCCGGCCTCTGCCGGGACTGCAGAGAGGCAGCAGTTGCTTAGGGGACGGAGAGTTGCCACGGATAGGACGTGTGGAGCTCACCGGGGCCGTACGTGAGATCCAGCCGCGAGGGCTTCGTCTCCGCTGTGAACACATACTCCAGCCGCGTCGACTCGCCCTCCAACACCTTTGCATCCTGACCGGAATTGAGCGCTGCCGGGTAGCCCGTGAGCCGTCTGACGCCCGGGTTCTCCCCTGCGTGGCTTCCCATGTCGTAGCTGCGCAGTTCCACC
Source organism: Streptomyces thioluteus (assembly GCF_039535865.1). Classification (NCBI taxonomy): domain Bacteria; kingdom Bacillati; phylum Actinomycetota; class Actinomycetes; order Kitasatosporales; family Streptomycetaceae; genus Streptomyces; species Streptomyces thioluteus. The sequence continues at coordinate 21,321 of NZ_BAAAXZ010000034.1, read as the reverse complement.
GGAGCACCGCTGTGGTTCGTGACGGTGACGGGCACCCGGTAGGTGTGCGCTGCCGTCGCATCGCCGCCTGCCATGTCCTCCTTGGCCAGGCTGATCGGCCGGACGGGGCCGATGGTGACCTGAACGCCGTCGTCGTAGGTGACGGTCCCTTCCCGGGCCGGGGACTTGCCGGCGGCTGCCGCGCCCGTGCGATCGCGTGCGGTGACCCCGCCGTCGCGCCGGTAGCGTACGCAACCGCCGTCGGTCGACAGAACGGGCTTGCCGGTGTACCAGTCGATGCCGATGGCGATGACGACGCCGTGGTCGTCGGTGGTCCGGATGCCCGGCCACTGCGGTATCGGGTGTTGGGGGTTCAGGGTCTCCGGTGCCGACGTGTCCTCGGTCTTCCAGCCGCGGCGCTGCCATTCGGCCCGGAGCCTGCCCAGGTCGGTCAGGTAGTCGGCCTTGCCGGAGTACTGGAGCTTCCATTTGTAGTGGGGCTGCTCCCTGCGCACACCGTCACGGTCGAACCCCAGATCGTCGACGCATGAGGTGCTGCCTTCCTCCTGCATCCAGCTCGCGTCACCGGCGCCCGGCCGCAGGCCGCCGACGGCCTGCCTTCCGGCTTCCCGGGTCTTGATGTCCCGCATGCGGTAGTCCGCCGCGGACCGCACCGGGCCGCCCCCGAGGTTCTCGAAGAAGTCGGAGACCGCGGAACACGCCCAGAAGATCGCCCCGACGGCGGCCAGGCAGAGGAGCCAACGCCGCACCACCACCTTGCGGCTCACCCCTGTGGTCGGGGTGTCCACGGAAGCGGCGGCGGGTTCCTGGGGCGGGTTGATCTCCATGGGACGATCCCACGTCATGGGGTCGGCTCGCCGACAGAGATGACGTGCTCAATCCGAGCTGAGTAGGGATACCCATGGAGCGTGCGAGTCGGGTAGGCACGAACTGGCCGACCGGTCACGCCGTCGGACGGTGTACTCGTCGTGCGGCATCCTCTGAAGCTTCAGGGCCGTTGCCACACGCCTCCGGCTCCGCTCATGACTCGCCGATCCCTAACAGGCCACGTTGACCTGGTAGGACCGCTGGCCGGAGTCGATGTCCTGACTCCCGTCAGTCCAGTACGGGCCGTTCTGGTGGAACGTCATGGTGACGTCGTACGTGCCGCAGGCGCTGAGGGCTGCGGGTGAGCCGCCGCCGGGCCGAACCGTTGGCGGACCCTTGTGTGACGGGGTTGGGGGTGGCGTAGTTTCCCGACTTGCCACCAGTGCTCACCGAGCCGCTGGCGTACCACTTGGCGGGGTAGCTCGACGACGCGTTGTACCAGGAACTGCCCCAGTAGTACTGGACGTTGCGGTTGTTCACGATCACTTGGTTCCCACCGGAACCGAAGCGCAGGCACACCTGAACCTCGGCGTAGGTGTACTGCCCTCCGCCGTAGAGGGACTCGGTCGCGCCGCAGTAGTCGCCCGCCGGGACGGCGGCGGCTCGCTGTTGTGCAGCGGTGGCGGGGGTGGCGAGGGCGGACCCGGACAGTGCCAGCAGGGTGGCGCCGAGGCCGGCCGCGATTCTCCGGGATCGTTGCCCGTACACGGTGGGAGGGGATACGGAGTGGGTGGGCGCCGGATTGGTGCGTCGTGAAAGCTGCATGAGCCGCCTCCTGGATCGCGCTACCGCCCTTTGTTGCGGGGTGCGTTCAGGACAGCAGGGGCATCCATCGCATGACACCCCTACGGGCGTAATTCACCCATGAGGGTGGCCGTGGCCACTGCTGTATCAATCGCCCTCCACGCGACGACCAGCGGTTCGAAGCGATCAGGGTCGGCCGCCGTGGCGCGTTCGCAGTCGGTCGCGAGTCGCGCGCGGCATGCCCGCCACCACGCATTCCCAGGAGTGCTCGATCATCTCGGCGAGTTCATCGGCGGGCACGGTGCCGTCCAGGACCACGGTGTTCCAGTGCCGCAGGCGCGCGTAGTAGCTGGGGCCCACCGCCGGGTACTGCTCGCGCAGGTGCAGGGCGAGACCGGGTTCGCATTTGAGGGTCACCTGGTCGGGGCGCGAGCCGGTCGCCCCGGTCAGGACGGCGAACACCTTGCCGTTCACTCTTGTACAGGCACACACATCCCCGGGCCGGGCTCGCCCTCGTCCGTCGCCTCCGGCAGGCTCATGGCGAATTCCGCGACGTCCTCCGGGGTCATGGGCAACCCTCTTTCCCACCGCTCATCGCGCCGACTTTAGTGCGGAAGTGCAGCCCATCACCGACCTTTGGGGATATAGGTCACGGATGGACCTATATCGGTGCCAAGCTCTTCGTACGACTTCCCAAGGGCACGAAAGGCCGACGACGGTGAACAGCAACAAGGGTTTACGCGGACGTCAAACGAACTCGTCCACGAGTGGGTGGACGCTACAACGAGCAGACTTCGAACGCTTCGGGGCGGTGTTCACCGACGACGTCGTCTACGCCTGCGGGGCCTTCGGTCTCGCCTTCACCGGCCGGGACGCCTTCGTCGGCCATGTGCGCGGGAGTACGCGGGCGCTGTTCCGGACCGGGAAGCTGACCCTCAAGCGGGTCATCGCCGAGGGCGATGCCGTCGCCCTCGAATACCGGCTTCGCGGGCACCAGCTCCGGCGCCCACCCCGGCCTGCCCCCGGCCGGGCAGCACGGTCAGCGTCGGATTCTGCACCGTCCTGCAACTGCGCGGACGGCAGCGAATCGCCTCGCAGTCCGACTACCTCGGCGCGGGCAGTGACGCCGTCCGGGACGGGTGGCGGCCACCCCAACGGACTGCCGAATTACCGGCGCAGCGTGCGCGGGACTTCTCAGCTGCCTCTCGCCCCAACCCCGAGCAGGAAACAGAACTCGTTCCCCTCGTGGGTCGGCCCATGACCTGAAAGCTGCCCTGGTCGTCGGTCACCGGCTCGCCCAGGCGCGTCGCTCCCAGCCGCAGCGCCTCGGCGACGGCCGGTTCGGGCGCCTCGACCTCCAGGTCGAGGGTGCAGCCGGTTCTTCACCTGCTTGCTCTCGGGACCTGCTGACAAGGCCAGCCGGACGAACTCCGGTGGGGTTCACATAGGACCAGTCCGGGCTGCGATCCACCGGTTCACCGCCGAGAGCACCGCGCCGAAGCGCACCCCCGAAGCGGACCAGTCGCCCGGGGTCCTGACAGTCCACGACGATTTCACCCACACGAAGCACGCATGATCGGCGAAGGCTACGTTCCCGGGTCCGAAAGACGCGGGATCACAGCCCGAATCCATCAGAGAAGGCCGCGGCCACTCCTCACAGAAATCCGCACAGGATCCGCCGGGCTGCTCACGCCACCCCGTACAGCACCACGAACAGCACCAGCCCCAGCCACCAGACGGAGCGATCAGCTCGTACGCCCAGCGCACCACCGCCGCGCCCTGCGCCCCCTCCCGCTTCGCGCCGCGCTCCGGCGAGTTCGCGCAGGTCCTCGATGGCCTGGTCGGAGGGGGCGCGCAGGGGACCCGACGAGGCGGGCTGCAGGAGCGACGCGCGGCCCGTGACGTCCTCGGCCGCGTCCCGCTGCACCCGCCGCGCCGCGCGCTTGCGCTGGCGCAGGGAGACGGGGATGGCCCAGAGCTGGTACTTCGTACCGCCCTCCGCGAGGACCTCGCTGGAGTATCCGGCGCGGACGGTCGCGACGCGCGCCCACGGCAGCGTGATCGTCCGGAACGGGTTGCGGACGAGGAGGCGGTCCTCGTTCGCCCACACCGCGGGGCGCAGCGTGAACGCGATCACCAGGGGTACGCGCAGAGCAGCCCGGCGAGGGCACAGCCAGGGCGCCCGGCCCTCGCCGCGCACGATCGCGTCGCCGCCCAGCCACGCGGCCAGCGCCAGCAGCAGGACGCCGGCGGCGATGCCGGCGGAGGAGCGGTAGCGCCGGTCCGCGTAGGACGGCTGCTGCGGTGCCTCGGGGGAGCTCGTCATGGGGCCGATTCTGCCGGACCGGAGGGCGGATGGAGGTTGCAGTACGGCAACGCCCGCACCCCCTCGTACCAGCGAAAACGCCGGCGGAAACGCGGCGGGGCGGGCCGCTGGTGACGTCGGCCCGCCCCGCCTCGGGGAGTTGTTGCCCGAGTTACTTGACGTGGTTCACGACCGTGCAGCCCTTGGGCAGCTTCGGGAAGAGCGTGGTGGCGTAGCGGGCACTGCCGCCCTCCGCCTTGGTGATGAGCTTCGGCTGCGGCGGTGTTGATGTCGGTGATCTTGGCGAGGATGCCCGCACTCTTGGGGAGGGACGGGTGCTTGCGGTCCAGGTGTCCCACGATCACGCTGCGGTCGCCCATGTCCTGAGCCAGACCTCCGGGCCCCTTGGCCGAGTTGGTCAGGACCGCGAGGGTGCCCCGCGCCGATGTCCTGCTTCTTCTCCGCGAAGCAGACGCGGGTGACCGGGCCCTGGCCGTTGCTGCCCTTGTCCTGCAGCGCGGTGACCCGGCCGGTGCGGGCGTCGAGGCGGACGAGGTAGTCGCCGTGCTTGCCGGTCAGCACGGTCGGGTGCGCACCGTTGAGGAGCTTCACGAACTTTCCGTCCGAGACGACGTAGGCCGTGAACTCGTGGGGCGACTGCCGGTACACGACGGCAACGGATGCCGCCCGCGAGCGCCCGGTTGCCGACGTACGCGCCACGGGTTGTAGCGGTTTGCCCTGGTCCTTGCCCAGGCCGATGTTCTTCTGCTGCGACCCAGGTGACCCTGCCGTTGCGGACGTCCATCTCGACGAACAGGTTGTGCACGGTTGCGTACGGCCGCTTGCCGTCGAGGACGGCGAGCATGATGTCGCCCTTGGAGACGGCCACCTGGAAGTGCCCGGCCTTCGGCTCGTGGACGCTGGCCCGCGCTGCCGTCCGGGAGCTTGTAGGTACGGATCGGGCCGGACTTGTCGGCGGAGCCGGCGGCCACCGACGGGGCCTGCGGCGCCGCGAACGCGGACGAGACCGGGGCGAGAACGCTCCCGCCACGGCGGCGGAGGCGAGGGCGATGCGCAGGGTGTTACGGCGACGAGACATGCGTGGCTCCTGGATGAACGAGCGCTGAGGGATGGACGATCCGCATGCCGCATTCCTCTGCCGGGTGGGGCCGTCGAGTCGGGCGGTGCTGGCTGAGAAAGAAGTTATTGATCTTGTGTCATCGCGGGGTCTTTCGAATGTCACCGGGCCCGCGACAGCAAAAGGAAGGCGAATCACCACTTCCCACCCACAGACCCGGGGGTGTACACACGCTACGCGCGTAGATATGCTCGGCTGGTGACCATGCCCACTGTTCCTTCCATGGCAATGAAGCCGCGGAGCGACTGGCGTCGATGGCCGACGTGACCGCCTCCGACGGCGCGTTGCGCCGATTCCTGCACGGGCTTCCGGGAGTGGACCCGGTCGGGCTCGAGGCCCGCGCCGCGGCGCTCGGGACCCGTTCGATCAAGACCACGGCGAAGGCGTACGCCATCGACCTGGCCATCTCGATGATCGACCTGACGACCCCTGGAGGGCGCGGGACACCCGGGCAAGGTCCGGGCGCTGTGCGCCAAGGCCCTCAACCCGGACCCGACGGACCGCACCACCCCGCGCACCGCCGCGATCTGCGTCTACCCGGACATGGTGGCCACCGCCGCCGAGGCCCTGGAAGGGCTCGGACGTCAAGGTCGCCTCGGTCGCCACCGCGTTCCCGGCCGGGCGCGCCGCGCTCCCCGTCAAGCTGGCGGACACGGCCGACGCCGTGGCCGCGGGCGCGGACGAGATCGACATGGTGATCGACCGCGGCGCGTTCCTCGCGGGCCGCTACCTCTCCGTCTTCGAGGAGATCAAGGCCGTCAAGGCGGCCTGCCGTCGCCCGGACGGCACCGCCGCCCGGCTGAAGGTGATCTTCGAGACGGGCGAGCTGTCGACCTACGACAACATCCGCCGCGCCTCCTGGCTCGGCATGCTGGCGGGCGCCGACTTCATCAAGACCTCGACCGGCAAGGTCGCGGTGAACGCCACCCCGGCGAACACCCTGCTGATGCTGGAGGCGGTCCGCGACTTCCGTGCCGCGACCGGCGTCCAGGTCGGCGTGAAGCCGGCCGGCGGCATCCGCACCACCAAGGACGCGATCAAGTTCCTGGTGCTGGTGAACGAGACCCGTGGGCGAGGAGTGGCTGACGAACCAGTGGTTCCGCTTCGGCGCCTCCAGCCTCCTCAACGACCTGCTGATGCAGCGTCAGAAGCTGAGCACCGGGCGTTACTCCGGTCCCGACTACGTGACGGTGGACTGACCATGGCCTTCGAATACACCCCGGCCCCCGAGTCGCGCGCGGTCGTCGACATCGCGTCGTCCTACGGGCTGTTCATCGACGGCGAGTTCCGCGAGGCCTCGGACGGCAAGGTCTTCAAGACCGTCTCCCCGTCGACCGAGGAGGTCCTCTCCGAGGTCGCGCAGGCGTCCGCCGAGGACGTCGACGCGGCGGTCAAGGCCGCCCGCAAGGCCTTCGAGAAGTGGTCCGCGCTGCCCGGCTCCGAGCGCGCCAAGTACCTCTTCCGCATCGCCCGCATCATCCAGGAGCGCTCCCGCGAGCTCGCCGTCCTGGAGACGCTGGACAACGGCAAGCCGATCAAGGAGACGCGCGACGCCGATCTCCCGCTGGTCGCCGCGCACTTCTTCTACTACGCGGGCTGGGGCCGACAAGCTGGAGCACGCGGGCTTCGGGCCGAACCCGAAGCCGCTGGGCGTGGCCGGGCAGGTCATCCCGTGGAACTTCCCGCTGCTGATGCTGGCGTGGAAGATCGCCCCGGCGCTGGCAGCGGGCAACACGGTCGTCCTCAAGCCCGCCGAGACGACCCCCTCTCCGCGCTGTTCTTCGCGGACATCTGCCGCCAGGCCGGGGCTGCCCAAGGGCGTCGTCAACATCCTGACGGGCGACGGCTCGACGGGCGCCGCGCTGGTGGCCCACCAGGGCATCGACAAGGTCGCGTCACACCGGCTCCACCGGTGGGGGCCGGCAGATCGCCCGCACGGTCGCCCGGCACCGACAAGAAGCTCACCCTCGAACTGGGCGGCAAAGGGGCGCGAACATCGTCTTCGACGACGCCCCGATCGACCAGGCCGTCGAGGGCATCGTCCACGGCATCTTCTTCAACCAGGGCCAGGTCTGCTGCGCCGGTTCGCGCCTGCTGGTGCAGGAGTCGATCCAGGACGAGCTGCTGGACGCGCTCAAGCGCCGGATGTCCACGCTGCGCGTCGGTGACCCGCTGGACAAGAACACCGACGTCGGCGCCATCAACTCGGCGGCGCAGCTGGCCCGGATCACGGAGCTGGCCGACAGCGGCACCGCGGAGGGCGCCGAGCGCTGGGCCCCGTCCTGCGAACTCCCCTCCCAGGGCTACTGGTTCGCGCCGACGCTGTTCACGAACGTCACCCAGGCCCACCGGATCGCCCGCGAGGAGATCTTCGGCCCGGTGCTGTCCGTCCTGTCCTTCCGCACCCCGGCGGAGGCCGTCGCCAAGGCCAACAACTCGCAGTACGGCCTGTCGGCGGCATCTGGACCGAGAAGGGCTCGCGGATGCTCGCGGTCGCGGACAAGCTCCGCGCCGGCGTGATCTGGGCCAACACGTTCAACAAGTTCGACCCGACCTCGCCGTTCGGCGGCTTCAAGGAGTCGGGCTTCGGCCGCGAGGGCGGCCGTCACGGTCTGGAGGCCTACCTCGATGTCTGAGCGACTGAGCGTTTCTCAAGACCTACAAGCTGTTCGTCGGGGGCAAGTTCCCCCGGTCCGAGAGCGGGCGGGTGTACGAGGTGACGGACTCGAAGGGCAATTGGCTCGCGAACGCGCCGCTTTCGTCGCTGCAAGGACGGCCGTGACGCGGTCGTCGCCGCGCGCAAGGCGTTTCGGCGGCTGGTCGGGGGCGACCGCGTACAACCGCGGCCAGATCCTCTACCGCGTCGCCGAGATGCTGGAGGGCCGCCGCGACCAGTTCACCGCCGAAGTGGCCGACGCCGAGGGCCTGTCGAAGGCCAAGGCCGCCGCCCAGGTGGACGCGGCGATCGACCGCTGGGTCTGGTACGCGGGCTGGACCGACAAGATCGCCCAGATCGCGGGCGGCACCAACCCGGTGGCGGGGCCGTTCTTCAACGTCTCGTCCCCCGCGCCGACCGGCGTGGTGGCCGTGGTGGCCCCGCAGGAGTCGTCGTTCCTGGGCCTGGTCTCGGTGATCGCCCCGGTGATCGCCGCCGGCAACACGGTGGTCGTCGTCGCCTCGGCGGAGGCGCCTGCTGCCGGCGCTCTCGCTGGGCGAGGTGCTCGCCACCTCCGACCTGCCCGGCTGGTGTCGTCAACATCCTGTCCGGCCGCGCGGCCGAGATCGCCCCGTCGCTGGCGGCGCATCAGGACGTCAACGCGATCGACCTGGCGGGCGCGGACGCGGAGCTGGCCAAGGAGCTGGAGACGGCCGCGGCGGACAACCTCAAGCGCGTTCTCCGTCCACAGCCTGTGGACTGGTCCGCGGCGCCGGGGACCGGCCGGCTGATGGCCTTCCTGGAGACGAAGACCGTCTGGCACCCGACGGGGTCGCTGGGCGCGGGCGGTTCGTCGTACTGACCGCAGGCGCGCCGAGGGGCGGACGGGAAGGATCCCGTCCGCCCTCGGGCGTTCCCGGCGTCAGTGCGGCAGCAGGTTCAGCCCCGGCACGTCGTGCACCTTGCCCCCGTCGGAGAGCGTCCCGGTCACCTGCCGGGTGCTCACCGGCTTGAGGTTGCCGATCTTGGTGCCGACGGTGTTTGTTGAGCGGGTCGATCCCGGTGCGCGCGAAGGGGTTGACCGGCAGCCGGCCCAGGATCGGGGCGAGCGGCGCCGTCGCGTGCTGAAGACCGATCATGGCGCCGTCGCGGGCGGCCACGAGGTCGATCTGCCCGAGCTGGGCCCGGGCGGGCGAGGCCGGGGTGTGCAGAGTGGGACCGGCGGGCGGGGCCTCGGGATCGGCGCTCGCGGCGGACGCCGCGCCGACGGCGATCGCGGCGCCCGCGGAGAGGGTGACACCGGCCCGCGCCAGTGAACGAGGGAGGCGCGAGGGGGAGCGGAGTGCGTGACGTGCGTGCGAGGCCATGACCACCTGCCGGGGCGTGAGCGGAAACCGTTCAGCCCACGCAGCGTATCCGAACCGTCACGAACAGCGCACATCCGTACCCGGGGGGATCCCCCCTGCGGGTCAATGCGTCACACTGGTGTTCCGTGACTGTCCTACCGCCTCCGCGCCGCACGCGCGCGTCATCCTGCTGGCCGGCCCGTCCGGCTCCGGAAAGTCGTCCCTCGCCGCCCTGACCGGGCTGCCGGTCCTCAACCTCGACGACTTCTACAAGGAGGGCACGGACCCCACGCTCCCCCAGCTCCCCGACGGCTCGGGCGCCGACTGGGACTCCCCGCTGTCCTGGGACGGGGACGCGGCGGTGGCCGCGATCGAGGAGCTGTGCCGCACGTCCCGCACCTCGGTCCCGGTGTACGACATCGGCACCAGCTCCCGGACGGGCGCGAGCGTGCTGGAGATCGGCCGCACCCCGCTCTTCGTCGCGGAGGGCATCTTCGCCGCCGACGTCATCGGGCGCTGCCGCGAACTGGGCGTCCTGGCCGACGCGCTGTGCCTGCGCGGCCGTCCGTCGACGACGTTCCGCCGCCGCCTCGCCCGCGACCTGCGCGAGGCCCGCAAGCCCGTGCTCTACCTGGTGCGCCGCGGGCTGCGGCTGATGCGCGGGGAGCGCGGGATCGTGGCCCGGCAGACCGCGCTCGGCGCGTTCCCCTGCGGGCGGGACGCCGCGATGGGCCGGATCGCGGCCGCGGCGGCCGGCCGGTGCGAGAAGGGTCGCTTCCCCGCCCGCCACGCCGCCCGCGCAAGCGGCGGCGGAGCCGGTACAGAGCGGACGCTGAGCAGGTCGGACGAAGTCCACTCGGCAGCGCCCCGAAAGGGGCGCGCGGCTGTTACGACCGTGCGGCTCCGCCGCGGCGAACGCATCGCGGAGCCCGTACGGCGCGAGCCGCCGGGCCCCGCTCGGCGCGGGTGCCGGAACTCCCTCGGCACGGTCGCCGGAACCCCGCCGGGCGATCGCCCGGCAAACGCGGAAGCGGGCGGACAGACCCCCCGGCCGTCCGCCCGCTTCCCTTTCCCTCCCCCGTTCCCCCCCTCTTTCTTCCTCCCCCTCGTTTCCCCCGTGGTCCCCCCGTCGTTCTAGGCCACCAGCTCGCCGAACGACTCCTCGACGCCCCGGCCGCAGCCGATGGCCTCGTCCTCGCGCAGCCGGCGCAGCGAGCGCCAGATGCTGCTCTTGACCGTGCCGACGCTGATGCCCAGGATCTCGGCGATCTCCGGGTCGGTGCGGCCCTCGTAGTAGCGCAGGACCAGCATCGTGCGCTGGAGCTCGGGCAGCCGGGCGCGAGCGCCTGCCACAGGACGGCCCGCAGCTCGGTGCCGCGCATCGCGTCCTGCTCGCCGGCCGTCTCCGGGAGCTCCTCGGTCGGGTACTCGTTGAGCTTGCGGCGCCGCCAGGCGCTGATGTGCAGATTGGTCATCGTGCGGCGCAGGTACCCGCCGACCGCGGCCTTGTCCGTGATGCGGTCCCAGGCGCGGAAGGTGGAGAACAGCGCGCTCTGGAGCAGGTCCTCGGCCTCGTGGCGGTCGCCGGTGAGGTGGTAGGCGGTCGCGTAGAGGGAGGCGCGGCGCTCCTGGACGTACGCGGTGAACTCGGCCTCGGCGCGGGACGTCTCCGGACCGGTGCGCTTCTCCTCCGCGGCCTTCGGCGCGGCGGGCTCGCCGTAGACGGCCGCGTCGATGGCGGTCAGGTACATGCCCTGCGAACGGGCCCGGCCGGTGCCGCGGGTGTACCCGTGACCGCCCGTCGCCGCGTCGTGCAGGCGCGTGCGAACTGCGCCGGTGGTGATCGTGTGCAGTGCGTTCATCTCGCGCCCCCCGTCGGTGGTGCCCGTTGGTCCGTGGTCCGGACCGCTCTCCGCCCGGTGAACAGAAGCCTGCCGGGCCAGTTTCATGGCGCTGTCCGCCGAGTGTCACAGCCGTGCAACAGCGGTGGGGCCCCGCGACGGGCCCGGGCGCGGGGGCGCCGGAGCGGAAGTCGAACTACCGCCCTGACGTAGGCCAGAATGACCGGGTGCCTTTCCTGTTGCTGATCGAGGACGACGACGCCATCCGCACGGCCCTCGAGTTCTCCCTGTCGCGCCAGGGTCACCGCGTGGTGACCGCGGCCTCGGGCGAGGACGGCCTGAAGCTGCTGCGCGAGCAGCGGCCGGACCTGATCGTGCTGGACGTGATGCTGCCCGGGATCGACGGCTTCGAGGTCTGCCGCCGCATCCGGCGCACCGACCAGCTGCCGATCATCCTGCTCACGGCCCGCAACGACGACATCGACGTCGTGGTCGGCCTGGAGTCCGGGGCGGACGACTACGTGGTCAAGCCCGTGCAGGGCCGGGTGCTGGACGCCCGGATCCGCGCGGTGCTGCGCCGCGGCGAGCGCGAGTCCAGCGATTCGGCGACCTTCGGCTCGCTGGTGATCGACCGCTCGGCGATGACGGTCACCAAGAACGGCGAGGACCTCCAGCTCACGCCGACCGAGCTGCGGCTGCTGCTGGAGCTGAGCCGCCGCCCCGGGCAGGCGCTCTCCCGCCAGCAGCTGCTGCGGCTGGTCTGGGAGCACGACTACCTGGGCGACTCACGCCTGGTGGACGCCTGTGTGCAGCGGCTGCGCGCCAAGGTCGAGGACGTGCCGTCCTCCCCCACCCTGATCCGTACGGTCCGGGGCGTCGGCTACCGCCTCGACTCACCGCAGTGACAGCACCGCAGTGACATCAGTGAATGACGAGGTCGACGAGACAGTGACGGAACGGCCCGGTCGAGTGCGGGGCTGGGCGGCGGTCAGGAACCTGATGCGGCTCAGCATGCGGTGGATCAGCCTGCGGCTGCGGCTGATGCTGGTCTTCGCGCTGGTGGCGCTGGCCGCCGCCGTGTCCGCGTCCGCCATCGCCTACTGGCTCAACCGCGACGCGGTCCTCACCCGGACCCAGAACGCGGCACTGGACGACTTCCGCAAGTCGCTCCAGGACAACACCGGCACGCTGCCGCTGACCCCGACCTGCCCCGAGCTCCAGGAGGCCGCGGACCGGATGGCGGCGACCTCGCAGAAGTACGAGGTGCTGCTGATCGGCCGGGTCAAGGGCGGCGGCGACTGCGCCGCGCCCTCCAACCGCGACCTGTTCACCCTGAAGGCCGTGCCGAAGTCGCTGGTCACCGCGGTGAACCGGGAGCGCAAGGTCGACGATTCGAACCCGTACCCGTACCACCTGTACTGGCAGCGGATCACGCTCGACGGCAAGCCCTACCTCGTCGGCGGGGCCAAGGTGATCGGCGGCGGCCCCACCGGCTACCTGCTCAAGTCGCTGGAGAACGAGCGCCAGGACCTCAACTCGCTCGCCTGGTCGCTGGGGATCGCCACCGGCCTCGCCCTCATCGGCTCGGCCCTGCTCGCCCAGGCGGCGGCCTCGACGGTCCTGCGGCCCGTGCAGCGGCTCGGGGAGGCGGCGCGCCGCCTCGGCGAGGGCAAGCTGGACACCCGGCTGGACGTGTCGGGCACCGACGAACTGGCCGATCTGTCGCGCACGTTCAACAAGGCCGCCGAATCGCTGGAGAAGCGGGTCGAGGAGCTGAGCGCGCGGGAGGCGTCGAGCCGGCGGTTCGTCGCGGACATGTCGCACGAGCTGCGCACCCCGCTGACCGCGATCACGGCGGTCACGGAGGTGCTGGAGGACGAGGCCGACTCCCTCGACCCGATGATCGCCCCCGCGGTGCAGCTCGTGGTGAGCGAGACCCGGCGGCTGAACGACCTGGTGGAGAATCTGATGGAGGTCACCCGCTTCGACGCGGGCACGGCCCGGCTCGTCCTGGACGACGTGGACGTCGCCGACCAGGTCACCGCCTGCATCGACGCGCGCGCCTGGCTGGACGCCGTCGAACTGGACGCCGAGCGCGGGTTCATGGCCCGGCTCGACCCGCGCCGCCTGGACGTCATCCTCGCCAACCTGATCGGCAACGCGCTCAAGCACGGCGGCTCGCCGGTGCGGGTGAAGGTGCGCCCGGTGGACGACCGGCTGGTCATCGAGGTCCGCGACCACGGCCCGGGCATCCCCGAGGACGTCCTGCCGCACGTCTTCGACCGCTTCTACAAGGCGAGCGCCTCGCGCCCGCGTTCCGAGGGCAGCGGGCTGGGCCTGTCCATCGCCCTGGAGAACGCCCACATCCACGGCGGCGAGATCACCGCCGCCAACTCGCCCGAGGGCGGCGCGGTCTTCACCCTGACCCTGCCCCGCGACGACTCCGCCGCGGACGGCGGGCCCGACGCCGCGGACGGCGAGGGTACGGAGCGGGGGGACGCCACATGAGGCGCGCGGCACGCGGGGCCGCGTTCGTCGCGGCGGTGTCCGCGGTGTGCGCACTCGCCTCGGGATGCGGGATCCGGGGCACCGCCGTCCCCGTCGACGCCGGCAGCGCGCCCTCGCGGGCGACGTGCCTGGTGCGGCCGGGCACCGCGACCGCCACGCCGCGGAACGGCACCGCGCTGCCCGTGCAGCTGCTGTGCGCCTCCCAGCTGGTGGCCGTCGTCCGGCCGGTCGCGGCGCCCGGCCGCGGCGGGGCGCTGGGCGTCGCCCAGGTGCTCCTGGACGAACTGCGCCGCCCGCTCTCGTCCGCGGAGGAGTCCGCCGGCTTCTCCAGCGAGGTGCCGCAGCACCTCACCGTCGCCGGCGGGCGCCGGGACGACCCGCCGGGGACGCTGCGCCTGAGCACCGCGCCGGACGCGCTGTCGACGAAGGCCCTGTCACAGATCGTGTGCACCTTCGCGGGCACGGCGGCGGCCGGCGGCCGGGACACGGTGCTGCTGGGCGGCCCGGGCGGCGAGGCGCCGCGCGCGTACCCGTGCACGGACGAGACGCGCGCCCATCCGGAGAGCGCCCCGGGCGCCTGACGCGCCCGACGCGCGGGGCGCTCGTCGTGGCTCGTCGTGGCCGGAACCGCGCGCCCCGCGCACCGCGTCCTGTGGGGCGTGCAGCGTCATGGTTACGGCGGTACGCCCGCCCTACGACACCGCTACCGCCTCGCGGGCCGCGTGCTCCTCGCCGCCCACCTGGTCGTGGTGGGCTGGCTGGCCGTACGACCCCTGTCCGCCCCCTGGGTGTCCGCCGCGCACCTGGAGCCCTTCGCCACGCTCCGTGCGGACCTGGCGCTGGGCCCCTGGGAGGCGGCGCGCACGATCGGCTCGGCGGTGCTTCCGTTCGCCCCCCTCGGGGTGTTGCTGCCCTGGGCGGGCGGCCGGATCGCGGCGTCCCCGCTGGGCTCGCTGGCCCGGACGGTCTTCACGAGCGCGATGATCGCGCTGGTGTTGCAGGTGGTTCGGGGGGGTGTGGTGGGGCAGGTGCTGGATCTGGATGCGCTGCTTTTGAATGTGGTGGGGGTTGTTCTCGCGCACGTGGCGGTGGTGCCGGCCGTGCGCGCCCGGCTGCGGCGTTGCGCCCCCACCGTTCCGCCGCCTCCCGCGACGGCCGCGACGCCGTCGCAGGGCCTGGCGCCGACGCGACCGCGCGCCCGGGTGGGGGTGGCCCGATAGGTTTGCCCCTGTCCCGCCCTTTCACCGTTTCTCACCGGGCTTCGCCCGGAACCGCCCTTCGGGCGAAGTCCTCAAGCGCCGGACGGGCTGAAACAGCCCGTCCGGCGCTTGAGGACAACCCGCGCGGAGCGCGGCGAGAAACGGTGAAAGGGCGGGACAGGGGCAAACCCCCGTAGGGCAACCCCCACCCACCTCAGCCGCGGTTGCCGCCCAGCAGGTTCGGCGTCGACAGCCCCTTCGGCAGGCCACCCGACGGCACCAGGCCGAGCAGCCCGCCATTGCCCTTGTTGTCCGCGGGCGCGGCAGCCTCCGGCGCGGCCTGCGGGGCGGATTGCGGCGCGGATTGCGGCGCGGCCTCGGGCGCCTTCGGCGCAGGCGCCGGGAAGAACGCCTTGTCCAGAGCCGCCGCCGTGGACTTCATCGCCGAGGACCCCAGCGCACGATTCCCCGCCTCGATCAGCGGCCCGCCCGGCAGCAGCGGGGCGACCTGCTCGATCGGAAGGCTGCGGCTCGTACCGGCCGCGATGCCGGTCGCCCGCTCCAGCGGACCCGCGTGGGGAGCCGCGGCCGACGCGGTGCCCGCCGTGGCGACGGCGATGGCCGCGCCGAGGGCCGCGGCACCGATGGTCTTGATGGTTCCCTGCTTCATCTGCGATCTGTCCTCGTGACGGTGATGGATGAATTCCGGGCGGCTTTGCAACCTAGTCACGACAACGAGGGGCCCGCATCGAATGACACGGCCGGGAGATTTGAATTCCCGGCCGCGTCGTTCAACTTCCGCTGTATTCAGGGCCGATAGACGGTCAGTCGTACCGGCGGCTCCGCCCTAGCGGAACAGCCACTCCGACTTGATCTCGGCATAACCCGGCTTGATCACATCGTTGATCATGGCCAGACGCTCGTCGAAAGGAATGAAGGCGGACTTCATCGCATTGACGGTGAACCACTGCATGTCGTCGAGCGTGTAGCCGAACGCCTCCACCAGGTGCTCGAATTCACGGCTCATGCTGGTCCCGCTCATGAGCCGATTATCGGTGTTGACGGTCGCGCGGAAACGCAGCTTGCTCAGCAGGCCGATCGGGTGCTCCGCGTACGAAGTCGCCGCCGCGGTCTGGAGGTTGGAGGTGGGGCACATCTCCAGGGGGATGCGCTTGTCGCGCACGTAGGAGGCGAGCCGGCCGAGCTTGACCGTGCCGTCCTCGGCGATCTCGATGTCGTCGATGATCCGCACGCCGTGGCCGAGCCGGTCGGCACCGCACCACTGGAGCGCCTGCCAGATCGACGGGAGGCCGAAGGCCTCGCCCGCGTGGATGGTGAAGTGGTTGTTCTCGCGCTTGAGGTACTCGAAGGCGTCGAGGTGGCGGGTGGGAGGGAAGCCCGCCTCGGCGCCCGCGATGTCGAAGCCGGCGACGCCGGAGTCGCGGTAGCGGTTGGCGAGTTCGGCGATCTCCAGGGCGCGGGCGGCGTGCCGCATGGCGGTCAGCAGCGCGCCGACGCGGATGCGGTGGCCGTTCGCCTTCGCCCGGCGCGTCGCCCTCGCGGAAGCCCTCGTTGACCGCCTCGACGACCTCTTCGAGGGTGAGCCCGGCCTCCAGGTGCTGCTCGGGGGCGTAGCGCACCTCGGCGTAGACGACGCCGTCCGCGGCCAGGTCCTCGGCGCACTCGGCGGCGACCCGGACCAGCGCCTCGCGGGTCTGCATGACGGCGCAGGTGTGCGCGAAGGTCTCCAGGTAGCGCTCCAGCGAGCCCGAGTCGGCGGCCTCGCGGAACCATATCCCCAGCTTCTCGGGGTCGGTCTCGGGGAGGCGGTCGTAGCCGGTCTCGCGGGCCAGCTCGACGATCGTGGCGGGACGCAGGCCGCCGTCGAGATGGTCGTGGAGGAGCACCTTCGGGGCGCGACGGATCTGTTCGGGCGTGGGAACGGTCCCGGGGAGGTTGGTGGTCTCGCTCGTCATTTCGGCACTGTAGCCCCTACGCGCGTAGATAGGGCGGAACGATACGGAACGGTGACCCGTCGGCGGGGTGGACAGCGTGCGTCGTTCTGCCATCGTTGTCTGCCATGGTTCAGCAAGCGTTGCCGCAGCCGGAGCCAACGGAATCACAGGGTCCGGTGGGGCCACAGGGACCCATGAGGTTTCTGAAGATCCAAAAGGCCCAGGCCCCCTCCCCCGGCCTGGGCAAACCCCTCGGGGCGGGCCGCCCCGGGGACACCGTCAACGGGGTCGCCCTGATCCTGCCCGGGGGCCCGCGCGGCCGGGACGCGCCGCCCGCCGCTCCGGCCCCCGGCCGCCCAGCGGCGGCTGGCCCGCCGGCTGGAGCGGGCGGGCGCCGGCGAGGGCCTGGCCACGCACCTGGTCCGCTACCGCCACCGCGGGTGGAACGGTTCGGCGGCCCACCCCGTGCACGACGCCCTGTGGGCCGTGGAGGAGGTGGTGCGGCGCTACGGCGACGTACCGGTGTGCCTGGTCGGTACGGACATGGGCGGCCGGGCCGCGCTGCGCGCCGCCGAACACCCGGCGGTCACCTGCGTGGTGGCCGTCGCGCCCTGGCTGCCGGAGCCGGAGGCCGTCCTCGACCCCGACCCGGGTGCGCCAGCTCAAGGGCCGCCGGGTGCTGCTCGTCCACGGCACCGACGACGAACGCACCGACCCCGACCTCTCCTACCGGCTGGCCGAGCGGGCCAAGAAGGTCAACCGGGACGTGTGCCGGTTCGAAGTGCACTCCGACGGGCACGGGTTGCGGCAGCACCGGGACGAAGTCCTGGCGCTGACGGCCGACTTCGTGCGCGGGTCGCTCTTCGGCCACCCCTACGCCCGGCCGCTGGCCGACGCGCTGGCCGCACCGCCGCCGCTGGGCCTGCGCATGCCGCTGGCCTACGGGTTCGGGACGACGCTCGGGCACTGAGGCACGGCTCAGCGGTGGAGCAGCAGTTGGCCGCGGCGCGAGAGCAGGAAGCGTTTGAAGGCGGCGACCGGCGGGGTGTCCGGGTGGCCGTCCAGCCAGGCGACGCCGATCTCGCGGACGGCGCGCGGCGCGGTGACGGCGAGCTCCACCACGCCGGGGCGCGGCACGGCGGGCGGCGGCAGCAGGGCCACGCCGAGCCCGGCGGCCACCAGGCCGCGCAGCGTCTCGGGGTCCTCGCCCTCGAAGGCGATCTTCGGGCTGAACCCGGCCTCGGCGCAGAGCGCGTCGGTGATCCGGCGCAGCCCGTAGCCGGGTTCGAGGGTGACGAAGAGCTCGGCCGAGGCCTCGGCGAGGCGGATGCGCCGGCGGACGGCGAGCGGGTGGTCGTCGGGCACGACGAGCCGCAGCTTCTGCTCGTCGAGGCGGCGGGCGACCAGGTCGGGCGCGTCCGGGACGGGCGAGGTGAGGCAGAGGTCTAGGTCGCCGTCGCGGAGCCGCTCGATCATGGCCTCGCCGTAGTTCTGCACGAGTTGGAAGCGGACGCGGGGGTGGTCGGCGCGGAAGGCGCGGATGAGCTCGGGTACGGTCTCCGAGCCCATCGTGTGCAGGAAGCCGAAGGCGATCTTGCCGACGGCGGGGTCGGCGTCGGCGCGTACGGACTCGGCGGCGCGGTCCACGTCGGCGAGGGCGCGTTCCACGGCGGCGAGGAAGGTGCGGCCCGCGGCGGTGAGCGAGAGCGTCCGGCCGTGCCGGGCGAACAGCGCGACGCCCATGTCCTGTTCGAGGCGGGCCATCGAGCGGCTGAGCGTCGGCTGGGGCATCTCCAGCTGGCGCGCGGCGCGGGTGACGTGCTCGTGCCGCGCCACGACCGCGAACTGCGCGAGGCGCGGCGTGAGCGTGGCCGCCCAGGAGTCCGGGCCCATGTCGGCCGTCAAGAATTCGCCAGTAACAGGGATGTCTTTTCTGTTGCCAACTGGTGACAGAGGCCGTTCTGACCTGCGTTCATGCATCACGGAATGGATTATGGCCGTTCCATGCATTGGACGCATTTATTGCGGCGTGCCTACGGTGTGGTCATGCCTCCTGCCGATACCGGGGCATCCGTCGTCGTCGCACGCGCGGATGCCTCCCCCTCGCCGTCCCCCACTTCCTCCGCCGCCGATTCCCGGATGGTGCCGGGCGGCCCCGGCTACCGCCGGATGAGCTTCGCGCTCTTCGCCGCGGGCGTCGCCACGTTCGCCCTCCTCTACTCCACGCAGGCCCTGCTGCCCGCCCTCTCCGACGGGCTCGGGGTGACGGCCGATCAGGCCAGCTGGACCGTTTCCGCGGCGACCGGCGGGCTGGCGCTCGCGGTCGTCCCGCTGAGCGCCCTGTCCGAGCGGTACGGACGGCGGGCGATGATGACGGCGGCGCTGTGCGTGGCCGCGTTCGTCGGGCTGCTGGTGCCCTTCGCCCCGGACCTCGGCTGGCTGGTGGGGCTGCGCGCGCTGCAGGGCGCCGCGCTGGCGGGCGTCCCCGCCTCGGCGATGGCCTACCTGGCGGAGGAGGTCCGGCCCAGGGCCCTGGTGGGCGCGGTCGGTCTGTTCGTGGCCGGCAACGCGATCGGCGGCATGTCCGGCCGGATCCTCGCGGGCTGGACGGCCCAGGCGTGGGGCTGGCGCGCGGGCCTGGCGGCGGTCGGCGTCCTGGCGGTGGTCTGCGCGCTGGTCTTCCGGCTGCTGATACCCAAGGCGCGGCACTTCACGCCCGGTTCGGTCTCCCCGCGGGCCCTGGCCCGTACGGTCGGACGGCATCTGTCCGACCCGCTGCTGGTGCGCCTGTACCTGATCGGCGCGCTCTTCATGACCGTCTTCGGCGCGGTCTACACGGTCATCGGCTACCGCCTGGCGCAGGCGCCGTTCTCGCTGCCGCCCGGCCTCGTCGGCTCGATCTTCCTCGTCTACCTGGTCGGCACGGCCTCGTCCGCCGCGGCCGGCAAAACTGGTCGGCCGCCTCGGCCGGCGCGGGGCGCTGTTATCTAACCGATGTGCGCGGTTCATGGCAGGGCGAGCCCGACGGGAGAGAAAACGGTGGCTGCGGTCTAGGTCTGCGTGGGTACTGCGGTGACGCTCCTCGCTGGTCGGCGGTGCTCCTCGGCCTCTAGTTTGCTTCATCACGGGAGGGGCGTTCTTCGCAAACAGTGGGGGCGATGCGCGGGTCGATGCCCTCGTCGTCCGTGTGAGCCGGACGGGCGACGTAGTGGCCGCGCCAGGCCTCGCGCTCTACCAGACGGCGTACTTACGTGGGGTTCGTCGGTGGAGGCGTCGACGGTGGGTTGCGGGTAATGAAAGCGCTTCCATGCGGGGGGCTGGGACGGCGGGTGCCGTCGGCTTGGGCCTGGGGGTCGCGATGGTGGCCGCCGTGCGGTGCGATCGCGCTGGTAGCGCGACGGCGAAGGCGCTCGTGGAGGCGGCGTTTTCGACGACGGCGCGTGCGGTGCTAGCGCTCGGCACCTGCGCCGGGTCCCTTTACGAAAGGGACCCCCGGAGGGGCACGGTCCCACAAAAAACAACTGGTTCTGGTGGGGCCGGCCCCTTCGCCGTCAGTCCACACCGCTGGGGGAAGCCGGCTCGTCGGTGGTCGGAAATCGCTCACTCGAGACGGGCGTGGGCGCGGTTCGATATCCGGCGGGCGCCGAACTTGCCCCGGCTTGCCAGCCACTCGGTCGACATCGTCCGTGGGACCTCCCCGTAAGAGGCTTTACGGTCGGGGCCCGCCGGAGTCCATCGGTTCGAGTGAGCAGGTAGAGGCGGAGACTTGGCGCCCGTGGCATAGCCGCGCCTTCTTGATGGGCGGTGTGATTGGCATTGTGCTTCGAGGTGATCTCAACGATGAGCTCGGCCCGGAACGGCGACGAGCATTGGCTGGGACCCCCTAGGTCTGGCCCTCAGGGCGATAGTACGGCCGCTGGGGGGATTAGGGTTCGGCACGATCGCAAGTCCGGGATGACAGTCCCTCCCCGCGGCGGCACTGGCAGTCACCAGCGTTTGGTCATGCCCCAGTTCTTCGTGGTAAAGTCACGGTGTACAACGGCGCTGATACGATTGCCGCGTGGATGTCGTTGGTGGTGTCGATGTGACAGGCGCTGGTGACAGAGGGTGACGATCCCCCTCAATGATCCCACCTTGCCATGCCACCAGGGCCGTCCGTCTCCCTCCCAGATCCTGACGGAGCTCCTCGGCGCCGAGGATAGCAGTCGTGCTGTGTCAGACCTGGTGGCGGGCGGTCAGCAGCGAGTGCGGGCTCAAGGCGGTCTCCTTCTGATCGGTAGAAACGTCACCCTCGATGCCCAGCAGGTGGCGAGGAGCCGGACCGGTCGGTGGGGGCGCGGGTCGCGACTGCAGTGCCCACTTCACCCTGAATGGGAGTTGTGGTAGGAACGGGGCAGGTGGAGGCGACGGGGAGTGGTGTTGCTGTGCTGAGCTTGCAACGATGGTGGGGCGGCGCACAGGCCCGGCACTCGTCCGTGTGAATGGTGTGCCGCGGGTCCGGCCCGCGCCATGCGGCCGTTTGTCAGACCTCCCTGCCACCATGTGGCGGGCGCAGTGAAAACCAGCTCACAACGTGACCCTGCTCCACGACAACTGGCCCCGGAAGAGCGGCGATTACTTCGCATCGCTCGCAGTGGACCCAACCGGACGGAGTTCGCGAGTTGCCACCCAAAGACCATGGGGCACCAACCCCGGGCATACCGGTACCCCGCGGGCGCCCAGCGAGTTCCGACCACGCCATTCGCAGCGTGTGGGAGGGGGC